>NZ_VILC01000018.1:0-27340 GCF_009712065.1 Aphanizomenon sp. UHCC 0183
TAACACAAGGTCATTCTCAATTAGTCTGCGACAAATTTTTACATAGTCCGCGAAAATTTTCACTTTGTCTGCGAACCGACACCGGGGAGTCGGAAATTCTTAGAGGAAAATTTGATTTACAATTGATATCAAACCTGATATCGCCATGACTAACAAGACCCCACCCAGTGAAATGATTCGCGTGCCAACTGTACTCATTCCTATAGTACGGCAACTAGCCAAAATCCACCGCGACGGTCACACAACAGCGTTACTGCAAGGATTACAGGAATTGATAGCCCAGTTCGATATCACTGTAAAACTGGAAGCAACCAGCGAATTACAGCAGGTGGAGGAGAAGCTGGGGGAACTGGAAACGCACCTTTGCCAGCAAGATCAACAGGTGGCCACTAAATTGGAAGTGCTTGGTAAACAGTTGGAAAAGATTGAGAAAGCAATAGTTTCTGATAAATACGGTGGTGGTAATTCTAGACCCCGACGGTCAGGGTATCCCTACCAGTATCAACAACAAGCAGTAGAAATCAAAGAATTTGCTCCTGAGAACTTAGCGCAACGGTTGGGGGTAACACCGCAGAGTTTAATTACAGAACGGGAAACCAAAACTGAGCAGGAATTTATCAGTTGGTCCAGGAATCGAGATCCCAGTAGTTTAGGATGGAAATTTCAAGATGGCTTATATTATCCAGTTAAGCAGTAGCAAATAATTAAAGATTCTATGTGTGTGTTCTCTTGGATGCTTGATGTTAAGTGTATTACCCCCACTATTTATGCTACTATAAAGTAGGAAAAATATAATTACCTTTTGGTAATACTATGCAAGCTGAAAAACTTTCCATTTCCTTACCATCTTCTTTAGTACAGTTTATTGAGAATTATAAATTGACTAAAGGCTGTAAATCTCGTTCTCAAGTAATTGAGTTAGCCATAGAATTACTGCTTTATCAAGAGCTAGAACAAGCTTACCGGGAAGCTGCGGCGGAATTTGACCCAGAATGGGATTTAACCGTAGGGGATGGGCTAATAGATGAAACGTGGTGAAATATACTTTGCCAATCTCAGTCCCGCAGTGGGGTCAGAAATGGATAAACGCCGTCCTGTACTCATTGTTAGTAATGATGCTAATAATAATGCCTCTACTACGGTGACGATTTTACCGATTACATCTAATATGAGTCGTGTCTATCCTTTTGAGGTTTTATTAAATCCAGAAGATTCGGGTTTATCTAAAACTTCTAAGGTACAAGCGCAACAAATACGGACAATTTCTAAACAGCGCATTTTAGGAGATGTGGTAGGGTGTTTAAGTCAAGAGTTGATCGATTTGGTCAATGATGCTATCAAGCTACATTTAGGTTTGGAGTAGCAGATATTAAAACCTTCAATGGGGGTTTTTCGGGGGTGAAAACTCGTAGTTATTCACTCCCCCCCCCTCTAAAATTATCGAAACCCTTGATCTCTCGTTAAAGATAGGGGGGGAGTGCAGGGGAAATGCATCTAATTTATTTTGACAAAATGTAACTTATATGAATACAAAAAGAGGATGATATTAGTGAATTAGTATCAAGTTAATAAATGGATGCAAAGAAAATTAGATGGTAAATTTTGTTTCTAGAAGAATCAATAGAATGGGGTAAAGTGGTATTATCTTTTGAATTAAAAGAGTTGAAGAAGGAGTCAGGAGTCAGTAGCCAGGAGTCAGAATCAATCAGTCGAGGATTCAAACCTGCGACTGATTAAAGACCACCAAATCTACGATTTGGTGGGGGTCTTAAACCCAGTTATTCATCCGCCACTCGCACAGAATTCATTCTGAATTCTGACTCGGTGACTCCTGACTCCTGAATTCTGTTCGATAAAATCAATAAGAGAACTCCACAAAAAAAATGATCCAATTTTGTGGGATGGGCATCCTTGCCCGTCCTTGATGATTAGCGGGCAATTCGTCCCGCACCACAAGAAATTTTGGGATATTTTTTTGATTGGAAGTCTCTAATAAACCTGTGCTGCATGAGTTGTCATTGCGAGTGAAAGGAAGCAATCTCTTGACAACCGATAAACCACCTAACGCAAAAATCTCTCAAACCCTTATTCCTCTGTGTCCTCTGCGCCTCCGTGGTTGGTTAATCAGGATAATTTATTTCTTGGAAGTCCCTCACTAAATTATTGGGTCTGACGCACCCTACAAGAGATAAAATCCACATTACATATTGAGTAGGGTGCGTCAGATAGAGGAAATCTGTTTTTTACCAAATTATTGGGTCTGACGCACCCTACAAGAGATAAAATCTACATTACATATTTAGAAAACTTTGTCAATGCGTAAGCACTAGGATCATCTTTTTTGTGGATTTCTCTAAATAAAATTACAGAGGGAGAAGTAATAGCAATAGATGGGAAAACATTAAGGCATTCATATGATAAAGGAAAGGATAAAAGTGCCATTCACATGGTGAGTGCATGGGCAACGACTAATCGTCTGGTATTAGGACAATGTAAGGTAGATGAAAAGTCAAATGAAATAACAGCAATACCGGAATTAATCAAAGTATTAGAGATAGCCGGATGTATATATAGTAACGATTGATGCAATGGGGTGTCAAAAACAGATAGTAAAATCAATTGTAGATAAATCAGGTGAATATGTTATTGCACTAAAAAAGAATCAAGGTAATTTATATAAAAATGTGGTAATATTTACTCCAATTCTTAAATCATCAAATATCTGTCCTAAATGCCATTTAAAATGGATTGATTCAGAGGGATCTTCTAGATTGTCACTTTTTACTTCTGTTACAATTTGACCTAACTTTCCTTCACCATGACCTTTTTTAGCTCCCGTCATTGAAATTCTTAGAGATGCTCCTTTTTCAGACCAAGGGTGATCTGGAATTACTAAATTCAAATGAATAATATTATTATCTATAAATGATTTGATAATTTTTCTATTCTCAATTTGACGAATACTATTAGTTGTGATTAGACCAAAGCTTTTTACATTACAAAAGAAGGGAACTCTTAACTGGGAACAGGGAGCAAATAAGAAACACTCATTTGCACAAGTTTAAAGCTCAGTCAAAAAAAGGATGTTTTTAAAAGATGCGTAGCACGAAAAAAACAGCACTTCGACACCGCTCAGTGACCGTGTCATTATTTCAATCTCATGTTTTTAAACATGAGTTTTTCCTGCGATGCACTGAGCTTGTCGAAGTGTTGCCCGTTCCCTGTTCCCTCTGAAAGTCATTGCGAGGGAAGGGAAGCAATCACAACCCTTGGAATTGCTTCATTTCACTTCGTTCCATATGGCTAACGCCACGCAAAGCTTACGCAATAACATTGTGTAATTAATTCTGTCTCACTACTTATTTGGTTAAACTATGAACCGTTTGCAGTATAAGGGATCACCAAAAAATAAATTACCCAATTTTGTGGGATGGGCATACTTCGACCCAATACTGTTCGGTTAAGACTAAAAAACAAAAATACGTAGGTTGGGTTGAGGAACGAAACCCAACATTTTCAATGATTTTTTGGTTTTATACAATAGGTTGTTTACGTGGAAATTTTCGTTAACCGAACAGTATTGTACTTCGACCCTTCGACAGGCTCAGGGCATCGCAAGCTCAGCACAAGTCCTGCCTGTCCTTGGTAATTAGCGAGCAAGACTTGTACTGAGCTTGTCGATAGCGTAGCGTGGCGTTAGCCATAGTATGCCCGCACCACAAGAAACTTTTGCGGATTTTTTTAATTGGAAGTCCCTAAGTTTTTCTTCAAAAAATTCTTTTTTTAGGGGTGGCGATCGCGCTGAATGTGGTAATATAGTTATATTAATATAATGGGATGCGGGCAAAATTTTTATTAATGCACACACTCCCATCATAAAAATATCACGCCGAGCTAAAAAAGTCAATCGGGTTAAACCAAAAAAAAGAAATTTTTTTTAAATTTTTTAAATTTTTTTGAATTTGAGAACGTCGAATCAAGATTTAGACAATACTCTGCCATAGCGATCGCCTATTAATGACATTCTCTCCACAAAAATCTGTTAATCTAGCTGTGTCCAGAATTAGCAAAATAGTCAATGGAAATTAGTAACTTATTCAAAGCTGGTGGCGTAGTGATGTGGCCACTGCTATTTTTTTCCGTTTTAGGAATCACGCTCATTCTGGAACGGATTACCTTTTGGATAGGAATTAGCGGTCGTCAAAATCGCGTAGTCAAGCAGGTGTTAGGTTTTTATCGTCAAGGTAATGTAGTTACCTCCTTAGACATCTTACATAAAAATGCTGATTTACCGATCGCCCGAATTTTTTTAGCGGCTTTAGAATTGGAAGAAGCCAACCCAGAAGAATTTCGCTTGGCCTTGGAAAGTGAAGCCCAGGCAGAAATCCCCTTATTAAAAAGGTTTCAAAACATTTTTGATACAATTATTGGTTTAGCGCCCTTACTAGGATTGCTAGGGACAGTTTTGGGGTTAATTACTTCCTTTGCATCGTTAGATATTGGTGATGTCGGTGGGACAAAAACCGCTGGTGTTACCGCTGGGATTAGTGAAGCTTTGGTATCCACCGCAGCAGGGTTAGTTGTAGCTATTATTACTTTATTTTTTGCAAATAGTTTTCGGGGTCTGTATTTGCGGCAAATTGCTTGGATTCAAGAATATGGTGGTCAGTTAGAATTACTGTATCGTCGTCATTATGAAAGAGGGGATAAATCCTATGCGTCTACAAGATGAACCTGATGTACCAGCCCAGATTAATATTGTGCCGATGATTGATGTCATCTTTGCTATTTTGACATTTTTTATTATGTCCACTTTATTTTTAAATCGTTCTGAAGGTTTACCAGTTAATTTACCTAAAGCAGCCACAGCCAAAGCCCAATCATCAGCCGCACCAATTACCGTTACAGTAGATTCAGCAGGGGATCTGAGTTTAAATCGCCAGCCAGTCACTCTTGAGACTTTACCAGTAAAAGTACAGGAGTTGATGGGCAAAAATACGGAAGTGGTAGTTATTATCAATGCTGATCAAAGTGCTACTCACGGTCAGGTGGTGATGGTTATGGATCGGGTGCGGCAGGTAAAAGGGGCAAAATTAGCGATCGCCACCCAAACACCTTAGAAGAATGAAGAATGAAGAAGAATGAAGAATGAAGAAGAATGAAGAATGAAGAATGAAGAATGAAGAATGAAGAATGAAGAATGAAGAATGAAATTTCTCCCCAACTCCCCCTACTTCCCCAACTCCCCCTACCCCCCCTACCCCCCCAACTCCCCCTACCCCCCCAACTCCCCCTACCCCCTGCCCCCTACTCCCTCTTTTGTAATTTTTTGAGATTTTGATATATTTCTGGCAAGCGGCGATAAATTGCTGATGCTCTGAGGTAGAGTTTGTGCGGTATGGCTGGACTACCTGAGACAATTTCTCCCGGTGCAACATCCTTGAGAATACCAGTTTGAGCGGAAGCCATTGCCCCATCTCCAATTTTAGCCTGATTGGCAATTCCCACTTGTCCAGCTAAAATTACTCGATTTCCAATCTTTACGCCTCCAGCCATGCCTGTTTGACCTGCTATGGCGCAACCAGAGCCTATTTGACTGCCATGCCCTATCTGCACTAAGTTATCAATTTTGGTGTTTTTACCAATTCTTGTTTCTCCGACTGCGGGACGGTCTATGGCTGTGTTACAACCTACTTCTACTCCATCTTCCAAAACGGTGTAACCCGATTGTTCCATTTTCAACCAACCTGTCCGAATAGGGACAAAGCCAAAGCCTTCTGCACCAATCACAGCACCGCTATGAATAACGCAATCTGCACCGATTTGGGTGCGTTCGTGGATGGTACAGTTAGCGTGTAGGGTGATGCGATCGCCTATTTTTACTTCTGGATAAATAACGACGTTAGGATGAATAATGGCATGATTGCCAATTTCTACATCATGAGAAATAACAACATGAGCGCCAATATACACATCATCACCAATTTTGGCACTGGGGTGAATCACGGCACTAGGATGAATTTCGGGAGTAGGACGGTAAGGTTGATAAAATAGGGCGATCGCTTTCGCAAATACCAGTCTGGGTTGAGTTGTTGATAACCAAGCTAGACCCTTTTCTCTGGCTTGATTCTGCAATTTTTCATCCGGGGGCAAAATTACAGCGCTCGCACCAGTAGAATTGAGCAATGCGGAAAATTTAGCTCCTTCTACATAGCTGAGAGTCCCAGATATTGCTTCATCTATGGCTGCAACTCCAGTAATTTCTAAATCAATGTTAGGGCTACTTTCGGTAATATAATCACCAAGTTGATTGAGAATTTCACTAAATTTCATACGGATTTACAAAAGAAGGGAATAGGCAAGAGGCAATAGGCAAGAGGCAATAGGCAAGAGGCAATAGGCAAGAGGCAAGAGGCAAGAGGCAAGAGGCAAGAGGCAAGAGGGAACTTAAGAAGAGTTTGATGGTTTATTTTCTAACTTCACTAAAACGATTTATAGATTTTTGTTATGCCTATATCACGCTACGCAAAGGCGCAAAGGCGCAAAGGCGCAAAGGAAGAAATTAATTTCCTGTTGATTTTGTCATGGACCGACCGGCTAAGTAGGCTGTTGTCCAAGCACTTTGGAAGTTAAAGCCACCTGTGACACCATCAATATCTAATATCTCACCGGCAAAATGCAAGCCGGGGACTATTTTACTTTCCATTGTTTTGAAGTTGACTTCTTTGAGGTTGACTCCTCCACAGGTGACAAATTCTTCTTTAAATGCACCTTTACCTGTGATTAGGTATTCTCCTTGGGAGATTTCTTGGACTAGTTGATTTAAGGTTTTGTTGGATATGGTTGCCCAACGTTCTTCTGTGGGAATATGGGTACGATTGATAATATATTGCCAAAGCCGATGTGGTAAGTCTACACCACGATGTAAGGCGATCGCTTTTTGTCCCCATTCAGATTTGACGGTTAAAAGTTTTTGTCTCACTTCTTCTTGTGATAAATCTGGCAACCAATTAATCAGTAATTTGTGTTGATAGCGATTTTCATTAAGAATTCTTGCACCCCAAGCCGAAAGTTTCAGCACTGCTGGACCACTTACACCCCAATGGGTAATTAATAATGGACCTGTTTGTTGTAATGGGGTTTTCCCTGTACCTGGTAAGCGCAGATTTACAGAACTAACGCTAATTCCCGCTAATTCCCGCAGTTGAGGATCTGCAATATTAAAGGTGAACAAAGAAGGTACAGGGGGTTGGATGTCATGACCTAATTCCCTAGCGATTTTATAACCAGCTAAACTGCTACCTGTAGCCAAGAGTAAGCTATCGCACTCTTTAGTTTCTCCCGACTTGAGCAGAATTTCAAAACCTGTATCTTTGCGGGTGACAGCCGTAACAGGTGTACCAATACAAAGTTCTATGTTGGCATCAAAAACTGCCTTAATTAAAGATTCAGCAATGGTTTCTGAACGGTCTGTAATCGGGAACATCCTTCCGTCAGCTTCCGTTTTCACATTCACCCCATGCGCCGCAAACCAAGCTATGGTATCTAAAGGTTGAAACCGGGTAAAAGCACCTAATAAAGCCTTACCACCTCTAGGGTAATTCTGGACTAAAATTTTTGGTTCAAAACAAGCATGAGTAACGTTACAACGTCCTCCACCGGAAATGAGAACTTTCGCCAAAGGTTGACGACTCGCTTCAATTAAAGTAACTTGGGCCTGGGGATTAGCTTCAGCACAAGCGATCGCACCAAAGAATCCCGCAGCCCCACCACCAATAACTACAATTTGCAAAGGTAACAACTTCAAAAATTTTTTAATATTTCAGATTTCAGACTTCAGACCCCCGACTTCTTTGAGAAGTCGGGGATCTATCCTATGTCCATATTACTCTTCATATAACTCAAAGTCCGATTTTGCTGCACCACAAACTGGACACACCCAATCATCGGGAATATTTTCAAAAGCAGTTCCTGGTTCTATGCTGCTATCTGAATCACCTATTTCTGGGTCATAGATATAGCCACAAACCGTACATATATACTTTTGCATCTTTTTTACCTCTGATCAATAACTGGTCAGTTTTTTTGATGTAATAATTATTGGTGGTAAATCTAAAAACGCCACCATCTCCTTGAGCAATAACTGAAGATTGCCAAAGCTATAGCCCCAAAGAACAGTAGAGTAATTACACCACCAGGAAGGAAAGTGATAATACCCAATCCTCTCAGTACGAACAAGGATACGCTCATCCCCAAGAGAATCCCAAAACCTTGGATTAATTTGCCATTTAAAGAAGATTGACTCACGGTGTTTTCCTGTTAACTCCAATTTGCGTCGGATATAAAAATGATGCTTTCATAAATGAACTTTAGACTCATTATGTGCGAAAACTGTATGAATTCGACTGTAATTAGAATTGAGTGAGTTAAACTCAATTAAATTATCAAGGTTAATCAGTTAAAACGTTACCAAAATCACTATATCTGCATTATATATGTCAAACTCAAATCTTAAAAATATCGCTTACGCCATGTTACCATTACCAGATAGCCTCTGGAATCAAGATCAGCAAAGACTGCTGATTCAGGGGGAAGTATTAGTACAAACGAGATCCCATACTAACTGGGGTGGTGCTGTTACCGCTTGTATGTATGTACCCCTGATGAGATCCCATGTCTGGCAACAAATTACAGATTACCCCCGTTGGGTGCAATATTTTCCCGATATCACCAAAAGTGAAGTTATATCTAAAGGTGATGTCAAACGTCTCTATCAAGCCGCACAAAAAGCCTTTTTATTTTTCACGGCTCAAGTAGAAATTTATTTGAGCGTGGTGGAGGTGTTAGGGCAGCAAGTCCAGTTTCGCATGGAAAGAGGCTCATTTGCAGATTTTCATGCCAGTTTAGAACTCAAAGATATGGGTAATGGCACTTTATTAGCTTATACGGTACAAGCCACCCCCAACATTCCCATCCCCTCAATTTTTATTGAACAAGCAATGAATTTGGAGTTACCAGCAAATCTATGTAAAATGCGACAGGTGCTTTGTAATCATCAATAATAGCAATGTCACAGGCAACAACTATTTTGGATTTTTGGTTTGGTCATCCAAATGACCCAAATTACGGGAAAATTCAACCATTTTGGTTTGAAAAACAACCAGATTTCGATGCTAAAGTCCGCGACCTTTTTCTGGAAGATTACCAACAAGCGGTAGCCGGATATTTACATGATTGGATGAATTCACCAGAAACCTGTCTAGCTTTAATTCTGTTGCTAGATCAATTTCCCCGAAATATGTTTCGTGATACTCCAGAAGCCTTTGCAACGGACTGGGAAGCACTATCATTAGCGCAACACGCCACAAACAAAGGCTATGATAGAAAACTATTGGCTGTGCAACGCTGGTTTATATACTTACCCTTTGAACACAGTGAAGACCCAATTGATCAACGGAAGTGCATTAAGCTATTTCAACACCTTAGTCATGATCCCTACAGTGCAAAAGCGATTGAATCAGCTTTTCGACACAAGGAAATAATTGCTCGATTTGGTCGCTTTCCCCATCGTAATGCCATTTTAGGACGGATTTCTACCCCAGAGGAAGAGGAATTTTTAGAACAACCAGGTTCTTCCTTTTAAGTTGGGAATTGGGTTATTTTCCGTGTCTAGCGACTCCAGAAGCCTTGCGAAAAGCTGTAATCTGTCGGTTATTTGGAATTAGTGCAGTTTTGAATGATAAAAGCATTGATTCGACCTTCAATGTTGTGCTATAACATCTAGTATATCAGACATATTAAGATTTGGCAATGCCTCGAATTAAATTTAAACCACAAAATCAAGTAGCCTCCGATAAATCACCCTTGCAATTTAAGGTTTTACCTGGAGTCAGGGAAAAAATTAAAACCGTCCCTGACACAGCAGCAACGGTTGAGGGATTTTGTTGATCAACTTATTGAAGACTCGGACAAACAGTAATATATGGATAGTTATGGGTAGAAATTATCAAGCTGTTTCTACCCCTTGCGGGTAAGTATAGGCTTCCTACCCAGTTAACAGCTTTTTGCTCTTCGAGAACAACAAGACTTATGTTAAGGCGATAGGCTGACCCCTCGTTCCAAAGGCAAAATCAAGGTTAATCAAAAAAATGATCATGTATCTAGCTTGGTTATCGCTATTCTCTCGCCTTGCCGAGATATTCAATTCATAACACAAATTTTGTGAATTCTCTCCATGTTTTCCTTCCTTGCTGTCGCGTTGGTCGGAAAATCGTCGTTAATTCACGCGCCATTCATCCCACGCGGCCCTATCGGGTCAGACGTGGGGCTTCTGTTGGTTAAGCTAAATCCGGCAAACCAAATGCTCGCTTCACTTGCAAAATATAGAATTCCCGAAATGTTCCGTTGATGATCTTATATTTTGGCATTTTGGCAGATAACCATTTTAGTTTCCAGCTTTAATGGAATATCAACAGGGTTAAAGAAAAAGTTGAGAAGTTATGGATGCGGGGATTACCCCACCGCTAGAGACTTCCATCCCAGATAATAAGCGATAGATGCAGTGCTGTCAAACTCACAAGAAATATTGCAATATTCAAATCATAGCCAAGATACAGCTAACAGCTATTGAATAACAGTTGCCAAGAAAATTATATATTAATCAAACCGACTGATTGCCTAATGAACAAACGGATTTATCCAGTACAAAATTGCCATGTACAAGTAGGAATTAACTTGAAAATAGTTAGATATTAGAAAAATGATGAAAAATTAACAATTTAGTTTTTAATCACGAAGCATTTGGGAGATGATGGCATCAGCTTGTAGTCTTTTGTAAGTCAAGTAGACTAAGTTAGCTTCGTCTGATTGTCCACAAACATAGCAAGCTAGGCTCAGAGCATCTAATAACATTAATGTGGTAATGCCTTGTGATGCTAAAGATGATATATACTCAGAAACTCCTTTGGCACAGGTTTCTGCTGGCATCAGTACCAGTAGCAACCGTAAACAATCTGCTGATGCCATCATCCCATCTAATTCATGGGTCTGGGTGGCTAGTTGAACAATACCCAGAACGATTTGATTAGGGGAAATACCTTCTTTTATGAGTAGGGTAAAGAAGGAAGTTAAATGACATGGGGTGCTGTGATCAAGTTTAATATTCATAGTGCTTATTAAAATCAGTGTAACAATAATCGCAGATTTTTTGGCTAATCCGGAAAAATCTCAAAAAAGTTTTTGGGGTTTTTTCGGTTTTTTACGTCAGATTCTAGAACCTCTCAACAGATAGCACCCTAATTTGTCAACTTGAGTTTCGATGAATTTGCGTACATTATGTAACTCACGATTTAACTCACAGTTCCGTATCCCTTGATGCTAAAAATAAGCAAATTGTTCCTTTTGCCTGATTTTTACATCTTGTGACGCTAAACTAGCGAGTAATTTTTGCGCTACACCAAAATAAACTGCTTTGGATTACCTATTTTAACTAAAATTAGTAGTTTATGTAACCGACAGCGGAAATTTAATGATGTAAGATGAACAAAATGGGCATTTAGTCTCGTTAATAAGACACAATAGATAATAAATCTACAAATCTTTACCTAAAGTTAAAGCCCAATGAAGGTAAACGTGACTTACATCTAATGGTTCTGGATGTGAAGCCCTGAAACCGGGAAAAAATAATTGAGAATTTAACCAAGTTTTAACTGCATAACAATAAGTCTAGCTTATGTCATAGTAATTGACATGGCTCGTATTCTGACATCTCGACTTGGGAAGACAGGTATGTTAGATGCTGGCATTTTTGGTAGCATAATAGTAGATTAAAGCAGTGACTATATTACTTAGAAAAAAATCTGTATGGCCAGCTACCTAGAAACCCCAACTCCAAATGAGTTACTGGATGAAGTTATTCAAGAAACCACAGCCCCAAATCATGTGGAAGTTATTGAAAATGTAATTGATACCCTGGCACAAGATCAAAGTGCAATGGTTAGTCATGGTTCTGAGGGGGAATATCTGTGGAAATTCCAATATGGCAGTGTAGAAGTATTTGTGCAGTTAACGGGAATTACTGATGAAGATACGATCACAGTTTGGGCTGCGGTGCTAAAGTTACCTGTACAAGATGAAGCCAGATTGACACGATATCTCTTAGAGTTAAATTGTGTAAGTACCTTTGAAGCCCGCTTTGGCATTATTGACCATCAGGTGGTGGTGATTTCTACCCGCACTTTAGCGGAGTTGTCACCAGGGGAAGTTTCCCGCATCATTACTATTGTTGCGACTATCGCTGATGATAATGATGAATATCTGCAATCTGAGTTTGGTGCAATTTAGGTTTCGATAATTTTATTTGAGGGATGTGATATTTAATGCCTGATTCGCAGGTGTGGCGACTTATTCCCATTTTAGCAGCCGCTGGTGATGTTCAGATGGCTATAGACCGCTGGTTATTAGCACAACATGAGTCGGGACAACATCCGCCAACTTTGCGTTTTTATACTTGGTCGCCACCCGCAATTTCTTTGGGTTATCATCAACGTCAATATCCTGAATTTTGGCAAGGTTTGCGGTGGAAAGGGGAGAAATTAGATTTGGTGCGTCGTCCTACAGGTGGTAGGGCTGTTTTACATCAAGGTGATTTAACTTACTCTGTCGTCACGTCTGGACTGAGGGGAAATCGTTTGGATGTGTATGGGCAGATTTGTGAGTTTTTGATTCAAGGATGGCGATCGCTCGATATAGAATTGTACTATGGTCAAGCTGGACGCGGTTATATTCACAATCCTAATTGTTTTGGAACAGCCACAGGTGCAGATTTAGTTTTAGTAGATGGTTCTAAACTTATTGGTAGCGCCCAATTACGGAAAGGTAACGCAGTTCTTCAGCATGGGTCTATGCGGTTAAATCCAGATCCAGAGTTGTTTGCAAAGGTATTTAATCAAGAGTTTTTTTATCCTATCCAATTTCCCCAAACTATCAATCAAGAAACAATAATTAAGGCTTTAATAGCCGCAGCTTGTGATTGTTTTGGTATGGAAATAGAGGTAATACCTTTGTCTCAAGATGAGTGGAATTTGATTTTAGCAAGTTGTTGATTAGGGTAGGTTTTTAGGTGTTGCTGAGTAAAAGTATGATTTTATTATGCCTACGGCACGCTGCGCGAACACGCAGAGACGCTCCAGACGCAGAGAGTAAGGGTTTGAGAGATGGAATTTTCGACTTTCATACCCCAATTCGCCAACGCCGGTTTTTATTCTACTCTATAATTTTTTCTCACTCAGAGACGCGGAGGTGCAGAGAGAAATCAGGTCTATTTTAGTTTTTGTCTTTGGTATGATGTTTACTTTTTAGATTTTCATGTTTTATTTGCAGTTCATACCATTCGTTTAAACAGTATTCATTTTGTGATTGTTTTGGTATGGAAATATAGGTAATACCTTATATGGTGGAATTCATTTAATATCTGTATAAAATTTTTCTAAAAAAGTCCAATGGATAGAATATCCAAGTCTTCCCAGTTTTTTCCTGTCATGGAAGCTTGTACTTGTAGAAAAACTCTAGAAAAAATCCGTCTTTTATTTAGAAAGTAATCAGTGAAAACTTGGATAATATTTTGAGTTTTTAGTGAAAAATCGCTCTTATTAGAGTTAATATGGAAACTGTGTGTTATTTTTTTGTGATTCGCGCTAAAGTAGTCAAGTATCGAATACAGCAAGACTAACCGTATGGAAACGAAAGAGTTAAAGTTCATCTTAAAGCTGTTGGGATGTCCGAATTATCGTACTGGCTTGAGTTCCAGCATTTTTGATAGTTTTAAAAGTGAGAAAAACAAAATTTGTCGAGATTTGGGGGAACTGGAATATGTAGACTATTCCCGCGAAATTGCCACAGTCAAGATTTTACCTCCTGGTCAAGCACTACTGAAACTCGACTCGGCACAATTACCTATTGATGATAAAGAACTGAAGGTACTGGAGAAGATAGGTAAGAGTTCTGGAAAAATAGCCCCCAGTGAAATCAAAGTTTCATCACTAAAATCAGATGAACGGGACGCAATCTTAAAAACCTTAAGTGAACGGGGTTTGATTGCTGCTGAAATCAAGATGAAAAGGGTTAAGGCTGAAGTTTGGTTAACGGAAAGAGGAATTGAGGTTTTGCGGGATGAATATAATCCCGAAGGAAAAGCAAATATAGACTTTAATTTGCTGGGTAATTATGTGCGGTTTTTACGGAAGAATTTGCGGTTTAAGTCAGAACAAGTTTCTACTCCTGATCATGTAGAATCACATTCTGATATTACTAGCAATATCAGTGATGAAGAAATTTTAGAGACTATCAAGAAATTAGATCGGGAATTGGGTACAGAGAATTATTTACCAATTTTTCATGTACGGCAAAAGTTACAACCGCCTTTATTACGAGATAATTTAGATCAGGCGTTATATCGGTTGCAAAAAAGTGACAAAATTGATTTTAGTACCTTACAAGAAGTCAGTGCTTATACACCAGAACAAATTGACGCGGGAATTCCTCAAAATATTGGTGGACAACTGTTCTTTATCATAGTCAATTAACAGGGTTTCCAATGTTTTTCATTTTTTCATCACTTCTTCCTCTCACCAATGTGTATCTATGACAGACATTAAGGACATTATTAAACGCGAGGTCAACCCTTTTGACGTGATTAATTTAAAGCCCACTAATTTTTGGGCTGAAGAACAAGATTCAAAACTCATGGTTGAGTCAATTCATCAAGAGACAATCATAGAAATTGAAGGTTTACTTGATTTAGTAGGTAAAGATCATCGTAGTCGTACAGCTTTATTAGCTGGTGAGTCTGGTTCTGGTAAAAGTTATTTATTAGGTCGGCTTAAACGTACTCTTAACCGAAAAGCCTTTTTCGCCTATATTCTCTGTAATTGGGCTGATAGTAGTAATATCTGGCGGCATATTTTACGTCACACCGTTGATAGTTTAATTCAAGTTCCTGAAGGGGAGAAAGAATCACAGTTAATGTTGTGGTTGAAAAGTTTAACCGCATTTACAAGAAGTGATATCAAGCAACGAATATTTAATGATAATTTTTGGGAAGCATTACAAAGTAATCGGCAAAAATTTATAAAACACCTCAAGGATAGTTATAAAAAAACAGGTATTTATAACCCTGATATGTTTTTTGGAGTGCTACATGATCTCGCAAATCCAGAATTATATGATTTAGCTTGTGAATGGCTGCGTGGTGATGATTTAAATGAAGATTCGATGCAAGAAATCAAGGTCAAAACTTGCATTGATACAGAAGATGCTGCAAAAAATATCTTAGCAAACTTTGGCAGAATTTCTACACAAACCCAACCGATTGTTTTATGTTTTGACAATTTAGATACTATGCCCCAGTTACCAGAAGGTTTTTTAGACATACAACCTTTTTTTAATGTCAACACCACAATTCATGGGGATAATTTAAAAAATTTCTTGGTGATAATTAGCGTTATTACAAACACATTAAAACGGCATTTTGATCGAATCCTCCCAGCAGATAAAGCCGGAATACATAAAATAATTGATTTAAAACGTATTACTATAGAACAGGCAGAAGCACTTTGGGCTTATCAACTTCAGCCATTACATCAACTAGCAAATCCTAGACCTGAATCTCCTATTTTTCCCCTAAATCGGGAAATGTTGGATAAGACCTCCCCTGGTGGTAAAACTATGCCTAGAAATACATTAGTTTTAGGTCGTGATGAATATCAAAAATATAAAGGTTCATTATTAGATGAAAAACCAAAGCCCGAACCAGTTACAATACAAATAAAGGTGACAACACCCAATGCAAAAACTGTTCCTAAACCTATAATTATTCTTCCAGCACCACCTCTAAATGATCAAGATACAATTCAAGCAGAATTTCAATTATTATGGCAGCACGAATATACAAAAAGCCAGGGGAAAATTACCAAGATTTCTTTGTTATCATCACCTGATTTAATTCAGATGTTGCAGCAGTCTATATCTACTTTAAAAATACAGGGAGTTAAGTCTAAACTTTTAAGCGGAAAATATGCTAGTTATTCCTTGAGTTATCAACATCCTACAAATCGGCAAAAATTGGGTATAGTTTGGACAGAAGACTCAAATATGACTAGTTTTTATCATGTAATGAATGCTTGTCAAATAGTAATTCAAAAAAATCTCTGTCAAACTATGCACTTAATTCGTGCTGGAGATTTAGGAAAACCAAATCTGGCTGGAAATCAACTCTATAGACAGATTTTTACGAATACTAATCATGTTCATATTAAACCAAGTCTGTCTTCTATTCACTACTTGGCAACATATCAAAGTTTGGTAAATTCTGCCAAATCTCAAGAATTGGTAATTGGTGGGAAAACGATTAATTTACAAAGACTAGAAACTTTAATTAATGAATCTGAGATATTGAATCAATGTACTTTATTACAGGATTTAGATATTGTTGCTAAATCAAATCGAAAGTCAGAAACAAATGGTAAAGAAGGAAAAGATTTAAGACCTGTTAAAAATTTCCTATTAAATCTCGTGAAAACTCAAGCATTTATGGGAGTACCTACTTTAATTTCACAAGCAGTTAACCAATTTCCTGATGTAAAAGAAAGTGAAATTCGGAGTCTGATTGAACAACTATGTCAGGAAGATAAAGTTAAAATTGTTAACCCCGACGAAAAGCCAGAAGCTCAATCAATTTGTTTAGTTCTTCACAAGTAATCTATCCAGCACATTTTTTATATCAGCCAATGCACTACCTGACAGAAGCTTCTGAAATTTACAAGCAAATTTCCCAACTGTCCCTATCTAAAACTCTATGGATAGATACGGAAATTGCTGATTGGTACACTGATAAACCAAAATTAGCACTAATTCAGGTATTGGCTGATTATACAGATTTAAATGGTGAATCTGCTTACATTTTTGATGTTTTAGATAAACCTGATTTGGCTGCATATTTCATTAACCAAATCATGGTTAATTCCCAAATTGAGAAAGTTTTTCATAATGCTGGTTTTGATTTAAAATATTTGGGGAAGGAACTAGCAGAAAATGTGACTTGTACCTTCAAAATAGCGAGAAAAATCACCAAAGAAGTCTTACAAACTACTAACTTAAAACTAAAAACTCTAGCTGCTGAACTCTGTCAATTTTCTCATGTAGACGCAGAAGAAGGAAGCAGTGATTGGGGAAAACGTCCCCTGACTCAAAAACAGTTAAACTATGCAGCAATGGATACAGTTTATTTAGCTGCTGTTCATTATCGCTTACTGGAAATATCCAATCCTGATGTTATCAGTCGTGTATTTAATATGGTAGATCACAAATCTGAAAATTCCTCTTTAACTCCCACTAAAGTTAGATTAGCTTTTGAATGTCCCCGACTATTTTATCTAAATCACCATTTTAATGGTAAAGCAATATTCTCTCCTAAAGATACTCTTGGGGGTGTTGGTAATGTTTTTCATAAATTAGCAGATGATTTTATTAATTTACTGCTGATTGAACCCAGATTTAAAAGTTTATTTAATCCATCTGCAACACAATTAAATCTAGATCAAATTACATCGGAAATTCAACAATTATTCTATCAAATTAAGTTCTTTCCCTATTTACAAAATGCAATTGCAAAAGACGCGAGTAAAGCACCTGTATTACTACAAGTTTGGCAAGGTTTACAAGGATTAATTAAAAAGTTTACTGAATTGTTGATCATCAATCGCCGTTATTGCAGTGCAGAAACAGTTATTCAGAATACTTTTATTTCTGAAGAACGCAGTTTAGAATATTACTTTGATTTACCTAATGGGACAAAACAATTAATTAGAGGTGAGTTTGATTGTCTGGTTTTTAATTTTGAACTTAAACGCCTTTGTATGGTAGAATTTAAAACCTATCAACCTGTAGATTCAGCAGCACAATTAGCGCAAGTTTCTCTCTATAGTTATATGTTATCGAAGCGGAAAAAACCACCTATTGATTCTGCTGTTTATTGTGTTTTACCAGAATTTAAAGAATACAAATATTCTTGGGAACAGCTAGAAAATACAGTTCATCAATTAATTCCCTATAAATTATTACAAATGCAACAATGGTTGAGTTGGGAATCTCCCAATCCTAACCCACCACCTGCGACAACTCAACCTCATTTATGTGAAATTTGCCCCCAACAACAAAAGTGTCAGACTTTTTTCGATGTTGAATCTAATGCACCGCCAAATAAAGTTATTCCAGATAATGACAATCCTGATTTTATAGCACCTTCCAAAAAACGAGAAGATACATCTGACTCTTCACATTATTTGGAAAACCCAACACGAAACCTAACCCCCCAACCCCCTTCCCTACCAGGGAAGGGGGAGAATTCAAAGCCTCTCTCCTTGCAGGAGAGAGGTTTGGAGAGAGGTTTTTCAGATACTTTTAAAAGTCAGAAAGATACATTTATTAATGCTGATGAAATTGGCGCATCTTTAGTGGCAATTCTAGAATCTTTTAAGGTTAATGTAGATTATTATGGTGCTGATGTAAGTCCGGCATTTATTCGGGTGAAAATTAAACCACATTTAGGTGTGAAAGTTCCTTCAATTCTCAGATTATCCGCTGATTTACAAGTACAATTAGGGTTAGAATATCCGCCTTTAATTGCTCCCCAAGCTGGTTATGTAAGTATTGATTTGCCGCGTCAAGATAGAGAAATTGCCAAATTTGAAGATTATATTCAAAAGCAGTTTTTACCCCCAACAGCACCCGTAAAAATTGCTATTGGAGTGGGTATTGATGGGAAGTTATTAGAGGCTGATTTATCAGATCCGAATACTTGTCATTTTTTGGTGGGAGGAACAACAGGAAGCGGAAAAAGTGAATTTTTGAGATCCTTACTTCTCAGTTTAATCTATCGTCATTCTCCCCAACATCTCAAAATTGCCTTAGTTGACCCCAAGCGGGTAACATTTCCCGAATTTGAACAAATGTCATGGTTATATGCACCAGTTGTCAAAGATAGCGATCGCGCCGTAGAATTAATGCAGGAACTAGTTGCAGAAATGGAATCTCGTTATCAAAAATTTGAAAAAGCTAAATGTGCAGATTTAACCACCTATAATCAACGTTCTTCCCCAGCTTTGCCACGTATTGTCTGTATATTTGATGAATATGCCGATTTTATGGCAGAAAAAGAAATTCGCACCATATTAGAACAAAGTATCAAACGTTTAGGCGCAATGGCAAGAGCCGCCGGCATTCATCTAATTATTTCCACACAACGCCCAGAAGCCAGTATTGTCACCCCAATTATCCGTTCTAACCTACCTGGACGAGTCGCCCTGCGTACCTCCAGCCAAGCAGATTCATGTATTATTCTGGGTGGAAAAGAAACAACAGCAGCCTATTTATTAGGCAAAGGTGATTTAGTTTACCAAGGTGGTTCGCACGGACAACGTCTTCAAAGCTTATTAGCACAAACTATTAAACTACCTTAAAAAAAAGATCCCCGACTTCTCTAAGAAGTCGGGGATCTAAATTTATTAGATAATATAAACGCTATATCATTGGGAAAGCGTCAGTAGGGGAATTAAAATGGGATATGTAATTGCAACCGCAAACATGAAAGGTGGAGTTGGTAAAACCACCATTACCGTGAATATAGCCACCTGTTTAGCCAAAAATCACGGAAAAAAGGTACTTGTTTTAGATTTAGATAGTCAAATCAGTGCCACACTGAGTTTAATGTCACCTGTTGATTTTGCCAAACGTCGCAAACAAAGAAAGACATTTAGATATTTACTAGATCAAATTATCAACCCTGAACCAGAGGCAAAATTTACAATTGGGGACATCATTCAACCTGAGATTTGTAACCTGACTGGATTAAACTTATTACCAGGAGACATAGATTTATATGATGAATTTTTGGTTTCAGAAATGCTGCATAATCAATCAGTAGCGTTAGGAGAACAGGATTTTGAAACCATCTGGAATCGCTTTGAAAGGGTCTTAATTAGAGATATTTTAGAACCTATCCGGAATGAATATGATTTTATTCTTTTAGATTGCGCTCCCGGTTATAATCTCTTGACTCGAAGTGCTTTAGCTACCAGTGATTTCTACATTCTTCCCGCTAGACCAGAACCCCTATCTGTAGTCGGAATCCAACTTTTAGAAAGACGCATTGCCCAATTAAAAGAAAGTCACGAACATGAAGCCAAAATAGATATAAAAATGTTGGGAATTGTCTTTAGTATGTCCAATGCCAATCTCCTGAATGGCAGATATTATAAACAGGTAATGCACCGAGTTATCGAAGATTTTGGAGTAGATAAAATCTGTAAAGCTCAAATCCCCGTTGATGTTAATGTTGCCAAAGCTGTTGATAGTTTTATGCCCGTTTCTTTACTAAGTCCGAATACAGCCGGTTCTAAGGCATTTATGCAGTTAACTCAGGAATTATTGCAGAAATTGTAAATTAACAATATAGCAGTAAGTAGGTTGGCGTTGAAAATTGTCGTTATGGCAAGGCAAAAGGCAAGAGGCAAGAGTGAAGAGGGTTTAGGCGATTTTACATTTCTTTACACAGTTTGGTTTTATTGTGTTCACCTACTTATACACTCCTGAACTCCTGATAGCGTAGCGTGGCGTTAGCCATACTTCTAGCCCTCACAGATAACTTTTTCAGCAAGCCCTAAATAGTATTAATTTAGAGGGTGTTTGAAAAGTCACGATTGCTGTATCAAATGTTTTACCCCTCCCTAACCCTCCCCTTATAAAGGGGAGGGAACTGGATTTTCTTGTTTCTCCCCTTTGTAAGGGGGGTAACAATGTGATGAAAATTACGGGATACCACTTTTAAAACATCCTCTTAGAGATTGGATAAGGGGTAATAAGTAAAAATATTACCCATTACCAATTACCCATTACCCATTAAAATCTAAGCAGCGAAATTTGCAGCGACAAAATCCCAGTTCACCAAATTATCTAAGAAATTCTTGATGAATGCAGGACGGGCATTTTTGAAGTCAATGTAATATGCGTGTTCCCAAACGTCAATGGTTAGCAGAGCTTTTTTACCATGTGCGAGGGGGTTTTCGGCGTTGGGGGTTTTCATTACTTTCAGAGTACCACCATCATCAACCAACCAAGCCCAACCACTACCGAATTGAGTTGCAGCAGCGTTAGAAAATTCTTCTTTGAATTTGTCGAAACTACCAAAATCCTGATCAATTTTAGCAGCTAATGCGCCTGTAGGAGCGCCGCCACCTGCTGGTTTCAAGCAATTCCAGAAGAAAGAGTGATTCCAAACTTGAGCAGCATTGTTGAAGATTCCAGCTTTTGTAGAATCACCAAAAGCGATTTGAATTACTTCTTCCAAAGACTTGTTGGCTAATTCTGTGCTATCAACAAGCTTATTCAAATTATCTACATAAGCTTTATGATGCTTACCATAGTGATATTCAAAGGTTTCAGCCTTCATGCCATAGGATTCTAAAGCATCAGAAGCAAAAGGTAAAGCTGGTTGGGTAAATGCCATTTTGTGAAATCCTCTTTTTACTGTTTTCTAGTTGAAAGCTATTGCCATAGCTAGGCAAATTACAGGTTTCGTATTTAGTAAGCCTTACTTAATCCTGCAATACAAAACTTAACATTGTCATTCTACTACCAAAGTGGAAATTTCCACCAATTAGTTTATAAACAAAGCAAATTCCATCTATTTAGCTTAAACTCTTAACTTCTCTCTGTTGACTCTGCGCCTCTGCGTGAACAAAAAGCCCGGTTTAAAATATATAATTATTAACTCAGACTAATATCCACCTCAAGAAAGATGAATCTATCTGAAACTAGTTTAGGATGTAGTTCAAAGCACTAAAAATTAAAATGGTGAGTTAGTCGGCGCTCACCACTGTTTTGAAGTCCTTTGAGACTTCCAAATAAAAAAATGTCCCAAAACTGATGCAGAAATTCTCTCTCTGTGTACTCTGTGCCTCTGTGGTTCGTTTCTTAGGATAATTTATTTCTTGGAAGTCTCTTTAGGAATTTGGGCGCAGGCCCTGCGCCCCTACGTTCTGGTGATCTACCAATGGGATAGCCGCTGGTTGTAATGGCTAATGATTTGTGCTGCTACTTCAGAAGCAGTTAAACCGTCGGTTTGGAGTTCAATGGCATCAGCCGCTTTTTGCAAAGGGGAGACTTTCCGGGTGCTATCTTTGAAGTCGCGTTCAGCAATCTCCTGTTCTAGTTGTTCTAAACTCAAGATTGAACCTGTTTTTTGAAAGTCTTGCTGACGACGACGCGCTCGTTCACCGACGGAAGCGGTTAAGAAGATTTTAATTTCCGCATCTGGAAAGACGTGAGTGCCTATGTCTCGACCTTCTGCTACTAACCCCCCGCGTTGTCCCCAACTTTGCTGCTGTTTGACCAAGGCTTGACGCACTGCACTTTGGGCAGCGATCGCCGATACAAGAGATGTTACCTCAACAGTGCGAATTTTTTGAGTGACATCAATATCATTAATCTGGACTCTCACGGGAGTTTGCAAACTTTGACTGGGAGTGAGGTCAATTTTGCAGTGAGTGGCTAATTCCGCCACAGCACAATCATCATCAATAGCAATTCCCTGTTCCATGACTAACCAAGCGATCGCCCGGTACATAGCACCAGTATCTAAGTACACCAAACCTAATTCCTGTGCCACTTGACGAGCCACAGTAGATTTACCAGCACCAGCCGGACCATCAATAGCAATGATCGGTTGGCGGAGTCCATCATTGCCATCGCGCAGAATCGTATTATCAATTAACCTTGTAGAACCAAGACGAGCAGCGATCGCCAACATTCCTTCATCCTCAACTTTTTCTAAAAACATCAACGTATTCGGTTCAACCAATTCAATATATTCCAAGCTGATATTGCTAACTTTTGCGATTTCTTGCCGCGCCAATGCTATAAGTTCACCACTGTCACGAACGCCAGCCCGAAACGCCGCTTCAGCTTGCCGTAAACCTTTAAATAACACAGTTGCTTGCTCTTTTTCTGTAGCCGTCAAATATTGATTACGAGAACTTAAAGCCAAGCCGGACACATCCCGCACCGTAGGACAAGCAACAATTTCTACTGGCAAATTCAAATCAGCTACTAACCGTTTAATAATTGCCAATTGTTGACCATCCTTTTGTCCAAAGTAAGCTCGGTCAGGTTCTACCAAGTTTAAAAGCTTAGTGACAATAGTTGCCACACCAGTAAAATGACCTGGACGAAAATTACCACACAAGCTAGATATCATATCAGATGGAGGGATCACTTGTGTCACTTGAGTTTCTGCTATATTCTTCCCCGGTACACCAATTTCTTCCGGAGTTGGGGCAAAAATCACATCAACTCCCGCCTGTTCACAAAATTCTCGGTCTTGTGCCAAAGTGCGAGGATAGCATTGATAGTCCTCCTTGGGTCCAAATTGTAGGGGATTGACAAAAATACTCACAATTACCGTTGCATTTTCCTGTCTAGCCCGTTTAATCAAACTTAAATGCCCCTGATGTAAACCCCCCATAGTTGGCACTAAACCAACCGCTGTGGGATACCAACTGGTTTGTTCATCAAGTCCCAGATCATCTGGTAGCCTCAGATGGCTTTGCCAGCGACGACGATTTAAATAGCAGCGTAAAGCTACAACTGTTGTCAGCACACGCACAAAATACCCCTAGTTTCTATCCTTTCCCCCGTTAGTGTATATCCGATAGCGCAGCGTGGCGCAAAGGATAATTGGGAGATAAAATAGAAGAACCAGGGGTATTTAATCGTGAAAAGCGAAAACAGAGTCGGAACTAGGAAACGGGTTATTTTCCTAAAACCTCAAGACTAACTGGAGCAACACCACTGCTGATCATACCCAAGAGCCGAGCAGCGCCGGCGGAAAGGTCAATAATTCGACCCCGGATGAAAGGTCCTCGATCATTGATTCTGACAACAACAGAACGACCATTACGGGTGTTAGTGACACGGATTTTTGTTCCCATCGGTAAGCTACGATGAGCCGCAGTTAATCCTTCGGGATTATATCTTTCACCACTGGCGGTTTTATTGCCAGAACCATCATATCCATACCAAGAAGCCATCCCTTGGAAACTGAGATTGACATTACCGAAGGCAATCTTCCGGGGTAGACTAGCACTAGAAACTGATTTACTAGCGGGTAAGTTAGCAATTGTCTGAATGGGAGATGCGTTGCCGATGAGTCTCCGCAGTCTGTTAGTTGCTTGTAAGGCATCTTGGGCAAGATTTTCTGTGGTATCTGCTAATCTAGTACCTTCATTGACTTCTACCAGTTCTTGACCGTCAATGGTAATGGTGTAGCGATCCACTGACGGTTGTTTACGGAAGAAGCCTTTTTTATTGGCTTTATTGTTAATTACGGAATTATCCGCTGTTTTCCAACTGACAGTAATCTTGCTTGCATCTACATTGTTCTGGATCAGTTCGTTAATTCTAGCGGCAATCACACTAGCTTTCTGAATTGGATCATTGTCAATAGAGCTAACTTGTTTGTTAAAATTGATTGTATTACCAGCATTGCTAAAACTGGCAACTTTGGCTGTATTGGTAGCAACAAGAGAGTCAGGATTGATATTCTCATTATTGCCAATTACTCCAACTTTAGTTTTGTTGTTAGTAACTGGGGTAGAACCCAAAAAAGTCAGAACAGGAATGTCCCGAACATAAAGAGTAGCTGCTTGTAAACCTTTAATACTGTGAGGATAAATCCTAGTAATCACAGCATCCAAGGTGGGGTTTTCTGTTGGGGATTGGTATTCTCCTACTTTGACTGCATCACTGATAGATGATGCTTGCCTAGTTGGGGAACTTTCCTCACTGGTTTGAGTTCGACCAACTGAGGGTAAACCCAAAACGGCCAGAATTACGGCAACTGTAGTCCACAAATGTCTTTGATTCATGCGTCCGATTTTAAAGCGACTGTAGAACTTAAGTTTTTTGATTAGCGGGGGTTTCACCTTGTGAACAGTGACTCTCGCCGGAAACTTTAACCCGTTCCGCTTTCACTTTGTGTTTTGTAACTCGAATACATTAACATGAATTTTCGGACTTGGGGATCAGGGTTTTAGCGGAAGTCTGAAAGAAATGTCCAAATTTATAGTTGAGTTTGAGCTTGTAACCCGTGATTAATTCAGGACTTTGGCTATGTAACGTTTTTTTTAAGATTTCTATATCTTCTTCGGGAAACTTCATATTAAGCGATCGCCCAATTTGACAATTACTACCTAATATTTATTCTCAGTAGTTGTAAATTATGAAGTATCGAAAAATCATCCAGTTACTTGGTGTTTAGATGAAATTTTACTGCCAATAGTTGACTCTTCAAAAGATATCACCAGCCTAAACATAATCTAGACAAAGATTAAATTGTCAAAATACTTGGACTCTTTTCGCCCAGTACATGATTTTTTATCTACATTCTTAGTAAGTAAATATATTTAAAATGTCTACATAATTAGTTGCAATTAAAACAATTACTGTCAAGCAATAACAGTGATTTATTTCCAGTAAGTATTTATTCTTATCCCCAAATAAAAAATTAATGAGACCATAGAAAAATGGCATTAAACGCGCACAAATGCACTTATTGAGTATATAAAAATACATACTTACTTGTTGCTACGGAATAAAATCAGTAATCAATTTTATATCAAGCTATTAAACATATATATAATTCGGAAAATACAGAAATGTTATCATCAGCACTTTTAGGCATTTTCCAAAACTTGTATTCCCAGTATAAATCCCTGAAAGATAGTGTAGTCGCTAACTATAACTCCAACTCGCCAAAGTAAATTCAGCGTCTGGGGTTGCCTGAGTTTAATATAAATAGTCATCCTGCAATACCTTGTCCATTTTTTGTAGGTCGGGTTAAGCGACAGCGCAACCCGACGCATTTGTTGGGTTATGGCTATGGCTCCTACGTCGCCACGCAAGCTATCGCCACACTATGGCTAACGCCTCCCGTCAGGGATACGTGAACGTACCTCAATCCAACCTACAAATCAAGACTTTTTTCGATTTGAACAAGGTATTGATCCTGAAAACTAATTACAGCAGGAGTCAGGAGTCAGGAGTAAAACTGTTCGCTACAGTTAACCGTTTCCATGTCAGTTCTTTACCAACCTCATCCCATTTCCAACGTAATAAGTGGGCGGGTTGTTGGGCGGCAAATTTTGGTAAGTTGATAGCTTGCCTGGGTGCGTCTGTAGCGAGGCTAACGGCGGTTTCTAGGTCACAAATTCCCCATTTCACTAGATTTTGAACTCCAGTTAATAATGGTAGGGTTGTTCCTGATAAAGTGCCATCTTGTAATCTGGCTGTACCGTTGATAACTTCTATTTGTCGGGTATCCCAAGGATAGATGCCGTCAGGTAATCCTAATGGTGCAAGGGCATCACTGACAATAAATAACCTTTCACTGGCACGCAGAAGAATTTTTAAGATCATTGGGGTAACGTGCTGACCATCGGCAATGAAACCACAAAACACATCAGGATTGTTCATGGCTGCGCCTAATAAGCCCGGTTCACGGTGGTGTAGGGGTGGCATGGCGTTGAAGGCGTGGGTGATCATTGTAGCGCCTTGAGTAAAAGCTTGTTGGGCTTCTGTAGCTGTGGCTTGTGAATGTCCTAAGCTGACAGTGATTCCCAAAGAACCCAAATATGGGATGACTTTACCTGTGGTGTCTAATTCTGGTGCGAGAGTGATGACTTTGACAATATGGGCATAATCTCCTAAGACCCGTTTAACTTGATCTATGGTGAGGGGAAGAAGATATTCGGCTGGATGTGCGCCGCGTTTGTAGTAGTTTAAAAATGGACCTTCTAAATGGACTCCGAGAATTTGGGCGGAGGTTGGAGAATTGGGGGTATAATTGGCGAGAATGGCGAGCGATCGCTGAATATTTTCGATGGAGGTTGTCACCAGGGTGGGTAAATAACCGTCAACTCCTGCTTCCCACAGAAATGAAGAGATTTTTGGCAGCATAAAGGAATTGTCTGCTGTTAATTCCGGGAAGGCTAATCCTAGTCCACCATTGATTTGTAAATCCACACCACCTAAAGAAATCCAGTCTCCAGCTACATCTAAAATTTGTAAATTTTGTGGTACAACTTTTTCCCATGCTGTGTTCATGGGCATAATTTCCTCAATTATGCCTGCTTGGTTAACTAAGATTCTTTGTAAATCTTGATAACCGGGGATTCTTACGTTGATAATATCTACATTTGCCAGCATGGTATTTTTGTCAGTTGTTCGTTGT
>NZ_VILC01000018.1:27629-37188 GCF_009712065.1 Aphanizomenon sp. UHCC 0183
TTTTACTCCCCCAACTCCCCCTGTTCCCTGTTCCCTGTTCCCTGTTCCCTGTTCCCTAAATTATATGAGTCTTGAAGTTGGTATTATCATGGGTAGTGATTCCGATTTGCCCACAATGAAGGATGCGATCGCTATTTGTGAAGAATTTGGTATTGTAGTTGAAGTTGCCATTGTCTCTGCCCATCGTACCCCAGAACGGATGGTTGAATATGCTAAAACTGCACATCAACGCGGTATCAAGGTAATTATCGCTGGTGCTGGTGGTGCGGCACATCTCCCTGGTATGGTAGCATCTTTAACTCCTTTACCTGTGATTGGTGTTCCCGTCGCTACTCGGAATTTACAAGGTGTGGATTCTTTATATTCTATAGTGCAAATGCCAGCAGGAATACCCGTCGCTACTGTCGCTATTGGGAATTCTAAAAACGCTGGACTTTTAGCTGTACAAATTCTTGCTACTCACCAACCAGAATTACTGGAAAAAGTTCAAGTTTATCGGCAAAGTCTTTGTAATATGGTCATGGAAAAGCAAGCTAAACTAGATCAGCTTGGATATGAAAAATATTTACAACAACAATAGATAGATATTTACACCAGGCGGTTAGAAACCGCGTCTACACAGGCAAAACCCACCTGCGTGGGTTAAGATTTATTAGTCCATGAAAACGGACTTTGTTTATGTAGCCGCGTATCCCTAACGGGAGGCGAAGCCATATTGTATTCGCCAGGGCTTAGTGCAAAATATAAATATTCACATAACTCCATATTAAGTCGTGAACCATCCTATCAACACCTCAGCCCAAACCCAAAATCGCAAAGCAGATCATATCCGCATCTGTTTAGAAGATAATGTCCAATCTCCAGTAACTACCACTGGTTTAGAAAAATATCGCTTTACTCATGCTTGTTTACCGGAAATTGATGGTAAAGATATTGATGTGAGTACGACATTTTTGGGAAAACATCTCCATGCACCTTTGTTAATTTCTTCCATGACGGGAGGTACAGAACAAGCGGGAATTATTAACCGTCGTCTGGCTGAAGTTGCCCAAGAATACAAATTAGCAATGGGTGTAGGATCTGTAAGAGTAGCAGTGGAAAAACCTCAAGTTGCGGATACTTTTGCCATTCGTAAATATGCGCCCGATATTCTCCTCTTTGCTAATTTAGGCGCGGTACAGCTTAATTATGAATATGGTATTGATGAATGTTTACGAATTGTTGATCTGGTCGAAGCTGATGCTTTGATTTTACATATTAACCCTTTGCAGGAATTCATTCAACCCAGGGGTGATACTAATTTTTATGGATTGCTTGACAAAATATCTGACTTGTGTAACGATTTGCCAGTTCCCGTAATTGCCAAAGAAGTAGGTAATGGAATTTCCGCAACTATGGCAGAAAAACTGATAGCTGTGGGAGTGCAAGCTATTGATGTGGCTGGCGCTGGTGGTACGTCTTGGGCAATGGTTGAAAGTGAACGGGCAGAAACTGCCTTACAGCGGCGTTTGGGGCAAACATTTGGGGACTGGGGGATACCCACAGCCGATTGTATTGCCAGTATTCGGGAGCATGATCCCGATGTTCCCTTAATTGCTTCTGGGGGCTTACGCAATGGTTTAGATGTGGCTAAAGCGATCGCTCTAGGGGCTGATATTGCTGGTTTAGCAATGCCCTTTCTCAAAGCAGCGGCAGTATCGGAAGCGGCTGTAGTAGAATTAACAGAGGTTTTAATTGCCGAAATCACCACCGTATTATTTTGCACTGCCAATAGCAACCTGTATAAATTAAAGCAATCTCAGAGTTTACAACGAACAACTGACCACTGACAACGAACAACTGACAACGAACAACTGACAACGAACAACTGACAACTGACTTATAAATAACTAATGACTAATTTTCTTAAACAAACCTTAGCAAGTTTAATTGGTAGTTTACTAGGACTGACAATTTTTTCTGGAGTCAGCACACTGGGATTCTTATTAATATTAATTGCGGTTGCTAGTTCTCAAAGTTCAGCCCCAACAGTCAAAGATAAGTCAGTTTTAGTTTTCGACTTGTCTATGAAAATCACCGATAGTGAACCTAATTCCAGCCAACTTTTGCAAAAAACTTTTAGCGGGGTTGAAGAAAATAACATCACACTTCGCAAAGTTGTAGAAACCTTAGATAAAGCCGGACGTGATCAAAAAATTGTAGGTATTTATATAGATGGAACTAATGCTAATAGTGCAGTTGGTTATGCTTCCTTGAAAGAAATCCGTCAAGCATTAGAAAAATTCCGCAAAACCGGCAAAAAAATTATTGCCTATAGTACAGATTGGAGTGAAAAAGAATATTATCTAAGTTCCGTAGCCAATCAAGTTATAGTTAATCCTATGGGAGCAATGGAAATGAACGGTTTAAGTTCACAACCAATGTTCTTAGCGGGAGCATTTGAAAAATACGGCGTTGGTGTGCAGATTGTGCGGGTAGGTAAATTTAAGGGTGCAGTAGAACCGTTAATCCTCAATAAACTCAGCCCAGAGAACCGGGAACAAACCCAGAAATTGTTAGATGATGTGTGGGGAGAGTGGCGGAAATCTGTAGGTGCAAGCAGAAACATTCTACCGCAGAAATTGCAAGCGATCGCTAATAGTCAATCAATTTTAGAAGCCACAGAAGCTAAATCTAATAGTCTAGTAGATACAATTGCTTATGAAGATCAAGTATTCACCGACTTAAAAAAATTAACTGGTAACAGTAAAAAAGATCAAACATTCACAAAAATCAGCTTGGCTAATTATGCCGAAGTTCCCGGAAAATCCTCAAATTCAGATCATAAAATTGCCATTGTTTATGCAGAAGGAGAAATAGTTAACGGTAGCGGTGACGAAGGACAAATTGGCGGTGATAACTTTGCAAAAATATTCTCAAAAATTCGCCAAAATGATCAAATCAAAGCAGTAGTTTTAAGAATTAATAGCCCTGGTGGTAGTGCTACCGCAGCCGAAATCATGCAGCGAGAAATCAAATTAACTCGTCAAATCAAACCCGTCATCGTTTCTATGGGAGATGTAGCTGCTTCTGGTGGTTATTGGATTGCAAGTGATTCCAACCGCATTTTTGCCCAAGCTAATACCATTACAGGTTCTATAGGTGTCTTTGGCGTATTATTTAATGGTCAAAAACTAGGCAATAATAATGGCATAACTTGGGATAGCGTAAAAACGGCTCAGTATGCAGATCAACAAACCATTTCCCGTCCTAAATCACCTCAAGAATTAGCAGTTTATCAACGCAGTGTTGACCGCATTTATAATCTATTCTTGCAGAAAGTTTCCCAAGGACGGAAAATTCCCACTGCAAAAGTAGCAGAAATCGCCCAAGGACGAGTTTGGTCAGGAACAGCAGCCAAACAAATCGGTCTAGTTGATGAAATTGGTGGTTTAAATGTAGCCATTGAATATGCAGCTAAACAAGCGAAATTAGGAACTGATTGGGAAATACAAGAATATCCGCGAAGTACAACCTTTGCAGAAAAGTTATTTGGTAAAAAATTAGATCAAACAAAAGCCAAATTAGGCATAGAAAAAACCCAAACTAAAAACTCAAACCCCTTAATAAATGAACTAGAAAAATTCCAACAGGAAATCAAAACCTTGCAAACAATGAATGATCCTCAAGGAATTTATACTCGCTTACCAATTAACTTTAAAATTGAATAAGTAGGTTGGCGTTAAAAATTGTCGTTGGGGCAAGGGAACAGGGAACAGGGAACAGGAAGAGGGTTTGGGCGATTTTACTTTTCGTTACATATTTCGGTTTTTTTCCGTTCACCTACTTAGGTAATTGGTAATTGGTAGTTAACGAGGATTAAACTATTGCTAAAATTACAAAATATAGCGATTATTGGTCGAATAAAATATAGTCGAGGGCGCAGAAGAAAGCGCCTCTACTGTCTTTAAAGTTTAAAACTGTACCTCACTGATTTTAACCCAGAAAAATTACACTAATAAACTGACATGAACACTGTTACCCTAAATCTAGATCCAGTTGTTCGCCTTACAGATGATCAGTTTTACCAACTCTGTATGGCTAATAAAGATGTAAACTTAGAACTCAATGCACAGGGAGAATTAATTATCGTGCCACCAGTAGGAGGAGAAAGCGGCCGTAGTGAATCTGATTTAAATTTCAAAGTAAGTCTTTGGAACTACAAAACCCAATTAGGAATAGTATTTAGTTCCTCTACTATTTTTCAACTTCCTAATGGTGCAAAACGTTCTCCTGATGTTGCTTGGGTAAAATTAGATCGGTGGGAAGCACTAACTGTTGAAGAAAGAGAAAAATTTCCCCCACTCGCACCTGATTTTGTCATTGAACTGAGATCAAAAACAGACAGACTTAAAACCCTGCAAGAAAAATGCACCGAATATATAAATAATGGCGTGCGTTTGTGTTGGTTAATTAATCCCTACGATAAACAAGTAGAAATTTACCGACTGGAACAACCTGTAGAAATTGTTCAATTTCCTGTATTACTGTCTGGAGAAGATGTGTTATTAGGGTTTGAATTACAATTTTGAAATCCACAAACAATTTATCTTGAGGTGGGCATTGCCCACCCTCAATAATGCTATTGAAAACGATAATTGCGATCGCCACGTTCACCATTCGCATCTCTTATGGATAAACCAATGGGAATAGCATTACCTTGAGGATCTACTTTTACCCTCACTAAAATTGGTTGTTGTCTACCATTCCTGGCTTCCTGAATTTGCGAAATATCCTCATTAATCTGTTGTCTTTGTTCTTCAGGAATGAAATAGTCTTCTAACCCATAATTAATCAAACCGTCTTGATAATTACCTTTTAAAGCTACCTGATTATTAGATAAATAAACAGGACGATTACTACTTACCCGGATAGGTTTCCAAGACTGAAGTTCATTTCTATCAAAAGATTGTCGTTCTTGCAAAATTAAATATAAGATACTCCCTGGGGCAATTTGTCTACCCCTGCGAGAATTTCTTCGCAACCAGTCATTCCAACCCGGCAATCTTCTCAAAGTTTCAGGACGGGAAATATTATAATCTAAGTTCAATGAAGAACCCCTGACAACATCATTAGAATCTACAGGTACAGTTTGCAAAATTACTGTCTTACCCGTCATATCTGTATACATTGCCTGAGAAGGTACAGCCAGAATTAAACCTACTTGAACCAATAAAGGGGCAATTAATCGCCAAATCGGTAAAGGTTTATTAGCCTTCTGTTCTGTAGCAATGAGATAATCCCGAAAGGTCAATTTTTCGGAAAATTCCATTTCTGGAGTGAAGGTTTTTTTTGATTCAGGGAAGTCATTTTTCATGGGATTGATTTAGTTAGTAATTGGTAATTGGTAATAGATAATAGGAAAAAATACTTTTCCCATTCCTGCTAATTTTTCGATAGGAATTTATCCGCAGAGATTTATATAGAAAGAACTCAGATTTAATTTTTTGTGCGTAAGTAGAAAGGCGTAAAAAAGTCGAACTCAGGTGTCTGAATTTTGATTGAGAATTATCCTATTACTTTCTACTTCGATAATCACCTCCACTATTGCCTCTGTTATCTCTCTCCCTTTCTCTATCCCTCTCCCTCTCTCTATTTCTCTCGCTTTCTCTATCTCTATCTCTCTCTCTACTATCGTTAGTGCCTCCACTACCACTCCGATAATCACTGCTACTATTGCTTCTGTTATCACCTCTACTATCGTTAGTGCCTCCACTACCACTCCGATAATCACTGCTACTATTGCTTTTGTTATCGCCTCTACTGTCGTTAGTGCCTCCACTACCACCACTATTCCCGCTATTCCCGCTACCACCACTATTCCCGCTATTCCCGCTACCACCACTATTCCCGCTATTCCCGCTACCACCACTATTTCCACTATTCCCGCTATTTCCACTATTCCCGCTACCACCACTATTTCCACTATTTCCGCTACCACCGCTATTCCCACTACCACCGCCATTCCCACTACCACCACTATTCCCGCTACCACCGCCATTACTAGTTTTAGAAGTAGTAAAGCGACGTTCAAACCAAAGTCCGGCAGCAATGAGAGAATAACCGCAAATACCAAATACTAAAGCCCGGAAAAGAACCTCAGTATTATATTCTAAAACCCGGCTGATAATTTGCAGGGTAAATAATAACATACCACACCAAAATGCGGCTCTTTTTCGTAATTTCAACCCTTCTTGAACTAATCCCCAGGCTAATATTGCCAATAAAACATTGAAGATGAAAATGCCTAGTTCGGTAATTCTGCTGATAGCTTGATGCCAAAAAGGAGTAATCAGAATAAACCCTAAAAAAGTAGTAATAATGCCAAGTCTGAAAAATACTTCTCGTCGAAGTGGACTATTGCTTTGACGAATTAGAAACAACCATTGTAAAACTGCCAAACCGCTGAGAATCCCTAAATCAATAATTGGCAAAGATGGTAATACATTCGATGAATTACTAGTTGAATTGAAGGGATTTAAAAATGATAAACTGCCACTAGAGTCAACCGATTCCCATTGCCAACGGAAAGATAAAAGATAAAAAACCACACCAAAGCAAATCAAGCCAAAATTACGTGCCAGGGGTTGAAACAATCTATAATTAACTGTGGGAAAAAGTAAATCGTCATAACTCCAAAGTAAGGCAGGTGGTAAAGCCAACGCAAAGGAAGCTATCCAAGAAGCTGCATCAGAAAATGTTAAGAGTGGTAAAGGTCTGAGGTTATATTGCAAAGATATAATAAATGCCACAACTCCTATGCCAAAAATCCACCGGGATCTGCAAATATAAGCTAAGGGAACAAACAGTAACCATGATAGTAAGGGCATATGGCGCACAGCTAACCGCGCCCAAGTCACTTCCCCAGATTCAGATCCTAAATTACCAATTCCTATCCAGTAACCGATTTGAATGAGGACAATAGCCATAATTCCCAAAGAATTGAGGGAAAGACTATAAGCCATAACTAACACCCCAAACCCCCAAGCTAAAAATAACTCAGAAGCTGAACCGCTAATATTGAATATTTGCGCCATTAACATGAGGGTTGCCCCTAAAATAAAAGCACTGAGAATTAACAATGCTTCTCCGAGTACCCGTTTACCCTCTTGAGATTTTTTACCTTGATTTGTGGTAAGTGTAGGTTCTCGCCAAGTCAAAAACCCAGTAATGGCTGTGGAGAGAAATAAACTCATTAACAAGATAAACTTAACGTCCCGTGACCAACCTTGCCAATTTGCGCCCACAAGGGTCATTAAACCTAAGCCTAATAATAAACCGCCGATGACAATGGCAATGACACCAAAACTATCACGGGTAGATTCTTCTATTTTATTAAATTGATGCCGCTTGGCTATTTGGTCGTACTGGGAAGAACTAATAATTCCTTCGTCTCGCCAACGTTGTGATTCTTGGCGCAGTTTTTGCTGAAAATTGTTAAATATCATGACCTCTCCGGTACATAAGTGTAACACCAAATCTAAAATCGTAATTTGGCATGAGTTTGACAAACATTAACAAAACAAGGTTAGCCTCTAGCTAAAAGCCAGAAGCCATAACAGACGAACTTTGCAAACGCCATGTAAATATCGGTCAATGTCTTTTTAGTATGCAGCCAAATATATTGATTGCATTGTTCTCATGTAACAGTTTCTCTTCTGATTTAATTTGGTAGAAATTAATATGGAAAAGCCTTCTAATTTATTGCTTAAAGTTACGCGACAGTTATTTACAAATGTAGATGAACAAACAAAGTTTATAGATGCTTTAGTTCATCCCCAACCTTTTGCACCTTGCATTCTTTGGTGTCAAGATAAACCAGAGATTTCGCCTTTTTCAGTGCAAACGCCAACACATTGGCAACCGCATTTTGTAGACCGTTTATCTTTGGGAGAAAAACCTGGTAAGCATTCTCTTCATGAACAAGGATCTTTTTATTGTTTAGATTTTTCTTCGGTATTTTCTGCTTCGGTTTTGTTGGCTATTCCTGAATCAATATCTATGGTTTTTGATATGTGTGCTGCCCCTGGTGGTAAGAGTGTGTTTGCTTGGAGGGCTTTAAAACCTGATTTGCTAATTACTAATGAGGTGATTGGTAAGCGGTTGGGAATGCTGATTTCTAATTTAAAACGTTGTCAAATTAAGCCCAGTGGGGTAGTAAATAGAGATTCGAGTATTTTTGCAGAATTGTTGCCTGCTTCGAGTAATTTGGTGATGGTTGATGCCCCTTGTACTGGGCAATCTCTATTAGCTAAAAATGAGAAAGCACCAGGATGTTTTCACTCAACTTCAATTAATAAAAGTGCCAATCGTCAAAAACGCATTATTGCTAATTCTGCCCAAGTTGTTGCCCCTCAAGGTTATTTAGCATATATGACTTGCACCTATTCCCCTGAAGAAAATGAGCAGGTTTGTGAATGGTTTTTGGAACGGTTTCCGCATTTTCAAGCTGTGAAAGTTGATCATTTATCTACTTTTCAATCTCGTTTAACTAGCATTCCTTGTTATCGGATGTTTCCGCAATATCGGTTGGGTGCGGGTGCGTTTACGGCGTTGTTTAAAAATACGATGGAAGGTGATGCGAAGGGGGTTGATTTAGAGTCTATGTCTGCTATGTGGAGATATCAAAGTATGTAATATTTTTTCGGGATGGAATTCTCATGCTATAGAAACAAAGCCCACCTGCGTGTGATTTACATTTTTTTCTCACGCAGAATCACGAATAAGTATTAAGATTTACAAATTAAAATAAGTCGTCATCAGGTAAATCAAGGCTTTTACGTCATTTTTGCGTAATTTTTGCATAATTTAGTATAACTTTTTTAATAGAATAGTATTTTTTACTGTAGTCAAGTTGGCATAAATCATTTTATGTTTATGTAGTGACACTGACGATATCCAAAAAATACTGATTTTTTGGATATCGTCAGTGTCAGTAGGACTAATATTTAATCTTTGAAGTACACCTAAGATGAGCATTGCCGACTAGAATCTGGATACAGTCTGCATTGCCCACCCTACGTAAGCAAGATTTTCATAAATTATTTAGGGGTGCATTATGTTTGATAATTCTGAAAAGTCTTTTGATTCCTCTTTACCAGGATTGGGTAATTCCTTAACTTACCTGGATAAAGATCCTTTAAATCCTAATCCAGAGTTTGGTTTACAGCAACTTCCATCGTTAAATGCACCTCTTGATTATGCTGGAAATACCCGATCTAAAGCCCGTAATGTTGGTACTTTAACAAGTCTTCAGAGTTTTAATGATTGGGTAGGAAGTGCTGATACTAATGATTACTATAGTTTCAATGTGGGAACACAAAGTAACTTGAGTTTGAGTTTAACAGGCTTAACTGCCAATGCGGATGTTCAATTACTCAATAGTTCTGGTGGTGTAATTTCCACTTCTGCAAAAACTGGCACTACTTCTGAATCCATTACCAGTCTGTTGAATGCGGGAAGTTATTTTGTGCGGGTATATCGGTCTAGTGGCAACACTAACTACAGTTTGTCGTTAACT
>NZ_VILC01000018.1:37281-72684 GCF_009712065.1 Aphanizomenon sp. UHCC 0183
CTCCAACTCCCACACCAACTCCAACTCCCACACCAACTCCAACTCCCACACCAACTCCAACTCCCACACCCATTCCGACAGATTGGTATACTCAAAATCTAGTAGATGCTCAAATTATCACTTTAACCAGTTCTTTAGCTGCTGATGGTAATTTGAGTCGCAATGACATGATTGCTATTTTCCGTGATGCTAAAGATGGTAGTGTGATTGATGCCAATGAATTAACTGACTTACGGACTCTTGTTGGTAACTCTACCCTCTTCACTATGGCTGATTCTGTGAAACTCCTGTCTAATAAGATTGCCAATAGTGATGCAGCTAACACTCGTTCCGGTTTTGGTAACTTGTTTGCCGGTAGTAGTGATACCCAAATGGAAAATCTGATTGGTAAGTGGTTCTTAGGTACTGATCGCCCCGATACAGGTTATATCTATAGTTATGCTAGTGGTTCTCTGTTCCAAAATGGTGCTAGTGCTGATGATATTTACCAAGGAGCGGTGGGAGATTGCTATTATGTAGCAACTTTGGCTTCTATTGCCCAGGAAAAACCTGAGTACATTCAGAATATGTTTACGGACAATGGTGATAATACCTTCACTGTGCGTTTTTATAACAATGGTGTAGCTGATTATGTCACAGTAGATCGCTACTTACCAACCTATGGAAACTATGCCGCTTATGCTGGTTGGGGTGGAGGCTCTGTTACTTCCACTAGCAATGAACTTTGGGTAGCCTTAGCAGAAAAAGCCTATGCCCAATTAGCTGAATCTGGTTGGAGTCGTACTTACAGTGGTACTCAAAATAACTCCTATGCAGCTATAGAAGGTGGTTGGATGGATACAGTAATTCGCCAGGTAACGGGATTAAGTGCTACTTCCCAATCTGTCAGCAATATGACTCAAACCCAACTGATTAATTTGGTTAATTCTAATCAGGTGTTAACAGCGGGTTTTGTCTATGGTGCTGGTTATGGTGTTGTTGATGGTCATGCTTACACCATTACTGCCTATAATGCCACTAATGGAACTTTCCACTTACGTAACCCTTGGGGAAGTTACCACGCTGATGTAACCTGGTCTCAATTATTATCTTTGAGCGCGATTCTTCAATGGTCTAATACATAGGCATAGTTGAAAGCAGTATAAATAAGTAATTGGACAAAAATATTTACAGTCATTGCGAGCGAAGGGAAGCAATCACAACCCTTGGAATTGCTTGATTTCACTTCGTTCCATATGGCTAACGCCACGCTGCGCTAACGCAATGACATTGTGTAATTAATTCTGTCTCGCTACTTAATTAATGTTTGTACTGCTGTTTACTGATTTAATAATGATTTGAATAATTGGAGGTGATGTGGTTGAAACCGTTATTATTGCTTTTTAGTTTATTCGGTTTTGATGGTATGGTAAATTCTTGTAATTATTTACCTACAGATTTTCACTATCAACCATCTTCACACTTACAGTCAAAAGCTGTTAATAAGAAAGTTATGATTAAGGTTTCTTTATTATCTCAAGAGAATAAATTACTACCTTTAGGTATTCCTCCCCAAAGGAATCGAGATATTGGTTTTGCGACTGTATTTGTCAGTTTAGAAAATCATGATCTGAAAAATAAAACGGTGATCATTAAAAATATTGAAGTTCGTAATATTTCTGATCATAAATTACAATCTTTTAGTTTTCAGCCAAAACAAATTGAATTAAAACCTTTAGAAAATTCGGTAATTGATATTCATTTAACTAATAAAACTGGCTATTCTGGAAAAGATCAAGTAAAAGCAATAATTACCTATCAAGTCGGAGAAGAAGTTAATAAAATTGAATCTCAAGCTGTTGAGGTTGATAGACATTAGCTAAACTGTACTGCATTTAGTTTGTATAAGTTTAACAGGCAAGATGCCTGTTCCACAAGAGTTAAAAATATTAGCATTATACAATTTAGCTGCACATCAGCTTAGTACCGCAGGGCGGAATTAAAACTTAAAACTTAAAACTTAAAACTTAAAACTTAAAACTTAAAACTTAAAACTTAAAACTTAAAAAAGCTTGTGAAATGAGCTTTTTAAGTTTTTAATCGTTGGTTTATTCACGCCGTGTTGTACTAAGTAGGTTGGCGTTGAAAATTGTCGTTATGGCAAGGCAAAAGGCAAGAGGCAAGAGTGAAGAGGGTTTGGGCGATTTTACGTTTCTTTACACAGTTTGGTTTTATTGTGTTCACCTACTTACTGTGTTGATTATAAATCCCTTATTCCTTTTTTCAAAGTGTATTGATATCAATACCTTTAGCTTGCAACTTTGCTAATAAGGTTTGATAATTTGACGTTCTTGTTCTGCACGTTGACGTTCTTGTTCTGCACGTTGATTTAATTCCAGAGATGTGAGAAACTTCCGTCCTTCAGGATAATAAATTTCTAAATTATCTGCTGTTAATTCAAACCGTATTCCTAAACGGGGACTTACCCAATTATTGATTTCTTCAATCTCTTCTAGCCATGCTTGTTCAAGAATAAAACCTGTTAATTCGATTTTGTCTGGATTATAAACATAGTATTCTTCCACGCCATGACGTTGATAAAAAAGGAGTTTATTTGCCATTTCTTGACTACGATTTCCTGGAGATAGAATTTCAAATACTACTTGAGGTGCAATATTATTTTCTTCCCATTGTTTGTAAGAACCTCTTTTACCTTTTGGTCTACCGAAAATCACCATAACATCAGGTGCTTGACGAGTTTTTACACTTCCCTCAACTGGATACCAAAGTAAATCACCTGCGATGAAAACATCATTTTTCGATGCAAATAATATTTCTAAATTTTCTTTAATTTTAACTATCCATTCATAATGTTCTGTATTATCAGCCATGGGATTTCCATCACTATCAGGGTAGATAATTTCTGGTTTGGTTTCTGGTGTGAGTTGTTGTACTATTTCTGTAGCTCCATTTTACCCAAGGTAAATAAATTTTTTAACTTGACAGTGGCACTTATGAATCTATTGGTAAATGTGAACTATCCAAAATGTGCCAGGAATTGCTATGCTAAAACTATAATAACTATTAAGGAAACAATGCGATCGCCTACTCTAACCCCGACAATGACTGCTTTTCCCTTAGCTGCTGTGGTTGGTCAAGAAGCCATTAAGATAGCCTTACTTTTGACAGCAGTTGATCCCGTTTTGGGGGGTGTGGTAATTGCAGGTCGTCGTGGTACGGCTAAATCCGTGATGGCGCGTGCTATTCACGCTTTGTTACCACCTATTGAAGTTGTGAAAGGTTCTGTTAGCAACTGTGACCCCAATCACCCCGAAGAATGGGATGATAAACTTCTGGCTGAACAAAGACAAGAGATAGAAACGGAAATTATCCCTGCACCTTTTTTGCAAATTCCTCTGGGGATTACGGAAGACAGACTTTTAGGTTCTGTGGACGTGGAACAGTCGGTTAAACAAGGTGATACAATTATTCAACCGGGGTTACTGGCTACAGCTAATCGAGGTGTGCTGTATGTGGATGAAATCAACCTATTAGATGACCAAATTAGTAACCAACTTTTATCGGTATTATCCGACGGACGGAATCAAATTGAACGGGAAGGAATTAGTTTTCAACATCCCTGCAAACCGTTGTTTATTGCCACCTATAACCCAGAAGAAGGGGCGCTCAGGGAACATTTACTTGATAGAATAGCGATCGCCTTATCAGCAGACGGAGTTCTGGGTATAGATCAAAGAGTACAGGCAGTTGAACAAGCGATCGCCTATTCCAAATCTCCCTCAGAATTTCTCCAACAATACAGCGAAGACATAGACTCCCTCAAAACCCAAATCATCCTGGCACGGGAATGGTTAAAAGAAGTTACCATTACCCAAGAGCAAATTGCATATCTCGTCAATGAAGCCATTCGCGGAGGTGTAGAAGGACATCGTGCAGAACTATTTGCAGTCCGCGTAGCCAAAGCCGCAGCAGCCTTAGAAGGACGTAACACCGTCACCGCTGAAGATCTACGTCGGGCTGTGGAATTGGTGATAGTTCCCAGGACTACTATAATACAAACACCACCCCCGGACCAACCACCCCCACCACCCCCACCACCACAAGAAAGTCAAGACGAATCGGAACAAGAAGAAGAACAAGAGGAAGAACAGGAAGAGGAAAAAGAAGAAGACCAAGAACAGCAAGAACCCCCAGACATTCCCGAAGAGTTTATCTTTGACCCAGAAGGGGTAATTCTCGATCCAGAAGTGCTTTATTTTACCCAAATGGCACAACGGCAAGGTAAATCAGGAAGTCGCAGTATTATCTTCTCAGACGATAGGGGACGGTACATTAAACCGATGATTCCCAAAGGTAAAGCTCGGAGAATAGCCGTAGATGCCACATTGCGAGCCGCAGCCCCATATCAAAAAGCACGCCGCGCTAGACAACCTGGTAAAAAGGTGATTGTTGAACAGGGAGATATTCGTTCTAAACGGTTGGTGAGAAAAGCTGGTGCTTTGGTGGTGTTTGTTGTGGATGCTTCTGGTTCAATGGCTTTAAATAGAATGCAATCTGCCAAAGGTGCAGTTATGCAGCTTTTAACAGAAGCCTATCAAAACCGGGATCAAATCTCTTTGATACCCTTCCGAGGAGAACAAGCGGAAGTATTATTACCTCCTACCCGTTCCATTGCTTTAGCCAAAAATCGCTTAGAAAGATTGCCCTGCGGTGGTGGTTCACCCCTCGCACATGGGTTAACTCAAGCCGTGCGGGTGGGGATAAATGCCCAAATGGGTGGAGATATCGGTCAAGTTGTTATCGTGGCAATTACTGATGGTCGTGGTAATATTCCTCTGGCTCGTTCTTTAGGTGAAACCATAGAACCAGGAGAAAAACCGGATATCAAAGCCGAATTATTAGATATTGCAGCCAGAATTCGGGCTTCAGGGATGCAATTATTGGTAATTGATACGGAGAGTAAGTTTGTATCAACTGGCTTTGCCAAGGAATTGGCGAAAACAGCAGGTGGTAAATATTATCACCTACCCAAAGCGACCGATAAAGCGATCGCCGCGATGACTAGGGGAGCGATCGCAGATATAAAATCTAGATAGTCTGAATCAGGGTTTACAGGATGTGAAAATAAATCCTGTTGACCCTCTTGTTTTGTAAATCCTGATTCTAATTTAGGCTGATTTTGCCACAGACCAAGAACGAACTTGACCTAAAGTTACAGGAATGCGATCGCTCACGTCAATAGTAAAAAGATAAACCTTTCTTGCCCTCAGTCCATTTTCGGGATCAAAAAACTTTAATTTCACATCATTCTTGGAAATATTTACATTATGTCATACAGTGATTTTACCCTCAGAAAAGTCAAGCAAACCTTTGGCATAAACACCATTGAAGATCAAAAGTTTCTGCCAGAAATCAAACCAATAGCTGCTAGTACAACCCTAACTGATTTTTTAGTGGAAAGTTTACCATTAGCTATAGCAACAGGAAGTGAAAAAGCACGTTCTGAGTTAATCATTAGTCCGGTTTTACTGGAAGTCCGTAAGATATTACAAAGAAAAATTAGTCTATTCTCTGGTGCAGATTTTACTGTAGATTCGGCTTTAGGATTGAATGGAGTCTGTGATTTTGTTCTCAGTCTTTCACCGGAACAGTTAGAAGTTGAAGCACCCGCCGTTATGATTGTGGAAGCTAAAAAATCAGACTTAAATCCCGGTATTGGTCAGTGCATTGCGGAAATGATTGCTGCTCAAAAATTTAATGAAATTAATAATAAATCTATTCCTACAATTTATGGTAGCGTCACTAATGGTACTGTTTGGCGATTTCTACAATTAACGGAACAAACTGTAACAATTGATTTTACAGATTATCCCCTTCCTCCTGTTGATGTCATTTTAGGAATTTTAGTTTGGATGGTAACTGCTGCTAATTAGATAATTGTCACCAATCAGGATATCCAGGATTTAAGGATTTACAGGATGTTATTTAAATTGTGTCGGTTAGGTTGAGGGATGTTACCCAACATTTTGGTGATTTTGTAATTTAATTTTGTTGGGTCGCGCTGTTGCTTAACCCAACTTACATCTACTATTTATTCGTATATCTCGTTATCTCGTTCCCAGTCTCTGACTGGGAATGCGACTACAGAGGCTCTGACTCTGCTTTAATAGAAGGCAGAGCCTTCTAGAATTCATTCCCATAAGTAATTGGACAAAAATATTTACAGTCATTGCGAGCGAAGGGAAGCAATCACAACCCTTGGAATTGCTTCATTTCACTTCGTTCCATATGGCTAACGCCACGCTGCGCTAACACAATGACATTGTGTAATTAATTCTGTCTCACTACTTACGGAGTATGGGAACGAGAAAACAAGAAATGAGAAAAACGAGGAAATGAGAAATCAATTTCCAAAATCTAAAATCTAAAATTGATTATGAGATTACCCAAACTTTCCCCTCCGGTAATAAAGACCAACAAACTGAACCTGATAAACCTTTCCGGCGTGGTCGTATTTGGTGTTAGTTGGTGCGGTTTTCAGATCCCCGACTTCTTTGAGAAGTCGGGGATCTAATTTTTTAATTTTTTAAAGAAGTATATCTTTACGTAATAAATATCAGATTTTTATATGCGAAGGATGTTCAATTGACATCTCCAGAAATTAAATATGCGTATCCTAGAACCCTTGTAGAGACATTCCATCGGTAGGGATTCTCGACTCTACATTCTTTTCTAGAGATGTCTAATAGTGATGATAAATCCTGAACCATAGTAAATACTGATAGTATGGTGTGAAGTCATCTTATGTACTAAGTAATTGAACAAAATTAATTACACAAAAATCTGGGCTGAAATCCTTAACTGGCGAAGAATTGGTAAATCATCAATGTATAATTAATTTTATCGCGGTACTTATTGCAGAGTGAATAATTCACATAACCACAAAAAAATGTACTCTCTAATACAGAATATTTTTTTAATCAAATATATTTTACTAAGCAAACATCAAGAGATCGGGAATTACTGGGTCAGCAATAAAACAATAACCATGAACAAACGTATTCGTCCTTTATATCGTCTTTTAGCACTAGCTATAGGTGCAATGGTTTTGGCAATTTTTGCCCCCACAGTTGTCCAAGCTGCAGATCCTGTGACACTGGAATCCTTAAATGCCACAACTCAGCAATTACAAATTTCCATTGATACTACCTGGGTACTACTCACAGGCTTTTTAGTATTTTTCATGCAGACTGGATTTTCCATGTTAGAGGCAGGTTTGCTGCGCCGAAGAGGTGTAGTTAATGCCCTATTAGAAAACTTTATTGATGCGGCTGTCACCATTCTCATCTGGTGGGGTGTGGGCTTTGGCATCGCTTTTGGTACAAGTGCTGGTGGGTTTATTGGTACAGACACTTTTTTCTTAAGTCAATTACCAGTTAACGGTACTTTTACTAATGGTGGTGTACCAGGAATAGCTTCAGGACTCAATGCTTATACTTTGTTCTTCTTTCAGTTTGCTTTTGCGGCTACTGCCAGTACAATTACTACTGGGGCAATGGCTGGGAGAACAGACTTTATCGGTGATTTAATCTACAGTGCTGTCATGGCTGCATTCAGCTATCCCGTGATTGTGCATTGGGTATGGAACTCCAGTGGCTGGTTATCGAAAATTGGTTTTCATGATTTTGCTGGTAGTACAGTGGTTCATACCGTTGGTGGTTGGACAGCTTTAGTTGGTGCTTTTTTACTTGGTCCACGCCCTGGACGAACTCCTTGGGGGCAGATTCCTCCAGCCCATAACTTAGGTTTGGCAGCTTTGGGAACTATGATTCTCTGGTTTGGCTGGTATGGCTTTAACCCCGGTTCAACCCTCGGTACTGGTAATCCTGGCTTAATTGGTTTAATCACCCTGAATACGTCCCTGGGGGCTGGTGCTGGGGCCTTAGCGGCGCTGTTTTATCAATATAGTCGTTCACGTAAATGGGATTTAGTCTATTGTCTGAATGGTTCTTTGGCAGGTTTGGTAGGTATTACCGCTGGTTGTGCTTTTATAGCACCTTGGGCGGCGGTTGTGATTGGTTTAACTGGGGGAATTTTAGTAGTTTTAGGAATTGATATTATTGAATCATGCAAAATTGATGATCCTGCGGGAGCATTTTCTGTTCACGGTATTAATGGCATGATGGGTACACTTGCAGTTGGTTTTTTAGGTCAACCAGAACTGACTTTGAATAAAAAAGCTGGATTTTTATTAGGTGGTGGTTTTGATTTGCTGGGTGTGCAGATTTTGGGCGTAGTCGCAGTATCAGTTTTCACTATTGGTTTTGCCTTTTTAATGTTTACTGGACTCAATGCTATTGGTAAGCTGCGTGTTAATCCTGAAGCTGATAAGGTGGGGATTGATAACTATGAACACGGTGCAACTGTCTGGCCTGATGTTCATGCAGTTGAGGAGTTTTTAGAGAAAGAAAAAAATAACTCCAAAAATCCTCAAGTAAGTCCGTAGGGTTTGCGGAATCAGTTGTTGGTGGGTTAGGTGCAAGCTAACCTACCCTCCGGCTAACACAAAAACACCAACCGGAAAAAAGTGATTTTATGGTGTTGACAAAAAATTTTCAGTGTGTTATCATAGTATTGACAAGGAAGAACTATTTTAAATTAATAACGAAAATAACCAGATCCCCGACTTCTTTAAGAAGTCGGGGATCTAAATTAAATTCTATTCTATTAATTCTTAGCTGCTGGTTGAGTGCCAGGAATTGTGATATCTATGGTAGTGACTTTGGCGGCTAAATTGCTTAAGGGTTGTTTCATAGCAGCTTGGTTTCCGACTACTAAAGTCACTAAATTTTCTGGTTTTAGGTATTTCTGCGCTACTCGTTTCACGTCTGCGGTTGTGGTGGTAGTGATGGCTTTTTGATAACGAAATAGGAAATCGGCGGGATAACCATAATATTCGTATCGCATTAATCTGGATAATGTTTGGCTAGGATCTTGAAAGTTGAAGACAAAGGAGTTTAAGGTGGAGTCTTTGGCTTTATTTAATTCTTGGACTGTGATATTTGCGGTTTGTAGCCGTTTAATTTCTGTTTCTAGGGATTTGATAAACTGAACTGTGGTTTCTGTGCGGGTTTGTCCTCCAGCGACGAATGTTCCTGGATAGTCAAACCGGGGACTCCACATACCATATACAGAATAAGCTAAACCTTGACGCGATCGCAATTCATTAAATAAACGTCCGCCAAAACTATTTAAAACGCCATTCATGACATCTAAGGCTGGATAATCGGGATTGTCGAATTTTCCGCCTAAATGACCAAGTAAGACGCTACTTTGGGTGAGTTGAGGTTGATTAACGAAATATACACCACCTAAGTTAGCTTGGGTGACTTGTGGTAATGGGGTTTTGGCAATTTGCGGATTTGGTTCCCAGTCACCTAATTTGGCTTGTATGAGCGATCGCATTTTTTGAGCATTAAAATCACCCACAATCCCTAAAATGATCTTATTGGGGTGAAAATACTGTTGATAAAATTTCAGCAAATCATCACGGGAAATTTTATCGAGAGTTGCATATTCAACTGTCCGGGCATAAGGACTTTCTTGCCCATAAATTAATTTTCTCAACTCTCGACTGGCAATACTATTAGGATTATCATTGCGTCGAGCAATACTACCGCGAATTTGAGTTTTATCCACATCCAACTTTTCCTGTGCAAAAGCCGGTTCTCGAAGTACCTCAGTAAATAGCCCAAACACCATGTCTACATCTTCAGTCAAGGCTTCAAAACTAGCACTGCCAGCAGCTTCACCCATATCTGTTTCCACAGACGCAGCTCGTTGTTCTAGAATTTCATTTAATTCATCTGCGGAATGTTTTTGAGTGCCACCACTTCGCAATGTAGAACCCACCAAAGAAGCTAAACCTGCCTTTTCCGCTTGTTCCCAACGGCTACCTGTTCTGATTAGTGCTGTACCACTTACCAATGGTAGTTCATGATCTTCCATCAAATAAACTACTAAACCATTTTTTAGGACATACCTTTCATACTTAGGTAATTTAATTGCTGATACTGGCGGAAATTGTAATTCATTGTAATGCTTTGCTGTGGTTGCTGCCCAAGAAAAATTCAAATTTACGAGCAAACAAGCAACAACAATCACCAATGTAAAAACAAATCTTTGTCCCTTAGAAAAATGGAATTTTTTGCTTTTCAAATCAAACCTCAACATATCTATCTTCAAATTTGGATCAGGATTTATGGCTAACGCCGCGCTTCGCTATCAAGATTAAAGGATTGACAGGATTAATCTTTAATCCTGTTTGAATTTTGGATTTCTAGCACAGCATGGCGCAAGTAAACCCACTATTCTTAATCGCCAAAAATCTTGCTCAATATTACTTTTGACTTATGCCTTGTGGTACTATCCTGGTTGTTTGGATAACAACTTGCCAACTATGCGATTTTCTGGTATGAATGTGGCTTGGGCTACTCTTTGAATATCTTCAGGAGTGACAGCGGCAATTTTCTCTAATTGCTGAAATAAATTGCGCCAAGAACCGGTTTTGACTTCATATTCTAACAACTGTGCTGCCATGCCGGAATTAGAATCAAGGCTGCGTAATAAACCGGCTCTGGCTTGGGTTTTTAGTCGTGCCAATTCCACCGTAGATACAGGTTCAGTTTTCAATTTATCAATTTCTTGGCGTAAGGCGATCGCTACTTCATCTACTGTTTTCCCTGGAGACGTGAGAGCATAAAAGAAGATCAGATTAGGATATTTATCTCCTGGAAAGCCACTAGAACCTTGAGCATTTAGAGCTAAACTTTGTTTTTCTACTAAAGACTTATAAAGTCTTGATGTTCTCCCGTCACTCAATAAACTGCCAATTATTTCATAAACTGCATTATCAGGATGAGTAACAGCCGGACGATGATAACCTTCTAAATACCAAGGTTGAGTAGCTAATTCTAAAGTAACTTCCCTGGTGGCGGTTTGCTGGGGTTCTACGGGTAGTTTTTGTTGGGGTTTAGGTTTAGCTTGATAACGTCCAAAATAAGTTTGTGCCAGTTTTTTGACTTCAGCGGGATTGACATCGCCGACAATCGCAATTGTTAAATTACTGGGAGCATAATAAGCATCAAAAAACTTCTTAACATTCTCTGGTGTTAAGTTGCGAATATCTTGATCATAACCAATTACTGGTCGGCGGTAAGGATGAACTTTGAAAGCCGCATCTATGAATTTTTCTACCATCTGACCGATAGGAGAATTTTCGACTCGTAAGCGTCTTTCTTCCAAAATTACTTCTTTTTCTTTATAGAATTCTCGAAATACAGGATCTAAAAACCGATCTGATTCCAAGGACATCCATAGTTCTAATTTATTCGATGGAAAGCTATAAAAATAGCGAGTAGCTTCGGAAGAAGTATTAGCATTTAAACCCACACCTCCAGCTTGTTCAACTATTTGCCCCATTTCGTTTTGTTGAACTAATTTCAGGGCTTGAGATTCTACTGATTTAAATTCAGTTTCTAACTGGGCTATTTCAGCTTTTTTTTCGCTGGTTTTTGCGGTTTTGATTTGGTTGTCTAAATTTTCTAACTTGGCTAAAAGTGGTGCTTCGGCTTGATAGTCTTTAGTGCCGATGCGCTTTGTGCCTTTAAATGCTAGATGTTCAAGAAAGTGGGCTACCCCTGTTTGTCCATCTGGTTCATCAATGCCACCGACATCAGCATAGGTGAGAAAGGAAACTACTGGGGCTTGATGTCTTTCTAAAACGATGAATTTTAGCCCATTATCCAGGCGAAATTCAGTGAGACGATTAATTACTTGTTCTAGGTAAGGTTGAATGGAACTTTGGGATTTTTGCAGGGCTAAAGCTGTTTCCGGTATCCATCCCCCACTAAATACTATTAACGCCAAAATGGTGGCTAATAGCCGACGGAATGGAGAATTTTTAACGTTACCCATGAAGAAATTTAAAATTGTCTGGTGCATAAGCAAAAGTTAAAGTAAATTTACATTACTTGAGAAATAGACTACTTAACAAAAAGAGAGTTATCTTCTATTAAGCTTTTTGTATTTTTAGCATTTGATGTTGCACAATAGGGCTACGAATCTTGTTTTAAAGATATCAAAATAACTACTATGCGGATTTTTAGTTCTCCTCCATCATCAGAAACGCAGACGCGCGGACGTATTTTGCAAGCAGCACAGCGGTTATTTGCAGCCAAAGGGTTCGAGGGAACTACAACCCGTGATTTAGCACAAACCGCAGGGGTAGCTGAAGGAACTCTCTTTCGTCATTTTGCCAATAAAAAAGCAATTTTGGTGGAAGTGGCCACTAGCGGTTGGGTGGATATTCTCACAGATTTACTGACAGAACTTAGCGAAATGGGTAGCTATAAGGCGATCGCTCAAGTTATGCAGCGACGGATGTGGAATTTACAAAAAAACGCCGATATTATGCGCGTTTGCTTCATGGAAGTGCAATTTCATCCAGATTTGCGCGATCGCATTCAAACAGAAGTTATTGATAAAATGACAGATGTTGCTGAAGCATTTTTTCAAACTGCAATAGATAAAGGCATCTATCGTCAGATGGATGCCAAACTTGGAGCTAAAGTTTTTTTAGGTTTATTTGCGATCGCCGGTTTCTCTGATCATACCCTCATAGACCCCAACGCCTCCCCCCAAGAAATGCAAAAAATGGCGGAGGGGTTAGCGGATATCTTTCTTAACGGTGTCCTAGCAAAGGAATAGGTGACAGGTGACAGGTGACAGTTAAGAAGAAAAAAGGGAATGGACAAAAATTTTACTATTCACTACCCACTACTCACTCACCACTGACAACTGACTAATTACCCATTGCTTGCGCTTGATGACTCCACTGTTGTACTAATTCAACTGCTGGACACAAATCCCGGTTATGCAATGTCGCTACTTGCAAGCGCATAACTTGTCTATGCAATCTGTGAGTAGGAGTTTGGGCTAGTTGGGCTATGGAAATAACCCCAGAGTGAAGTAATACACCGCAATACTGAGTTCCTACACTGGGAACACGGGCTAAACCTGCTAAAACTACCCATTTATTCACAGAATGGATATTTACCTGTAATTTACCTGCTAATACTATTCTCTCTTCTGGAGTTTTTCCTCTTTTGATTAGTTCTTCTGTGGTATTAATGCCACAATTTTTGAGTTGAGCTTGATCTTCTGCACTCAATCCTGGTAAGTCTTTAACGGGCCAATCGGATTTTTGAAGTAAATTTCTATTAGTTGCACGGTTAGTGGTCATTTTTGGAGTTTTTAGTATGGGTTAATTTTATGTAAAAATTCAGGATATACTGGGATTTTATTTTCTGAATTTTAACACTCTTATCAAATCGCCATCCCTCTTTAGGAATGTATTACTAACATTATCACCTATAAAAAATGGAACCTCCAATGTATTTACTGCTCAACTTCCTACATTAAAGGAGGTTTACAGTCAATAATGCCCGATAAGTGTCATCTTAAATATAAAAATTTAATTACAAATATTAACTTAATACCTGTCTGCAATCCCCCCTGAGATCCCCGACTTCTCTAAGAAGCCGGGGATCTGATCTTATTCTGATATTATGATTTAATATCTCATGATCGATCCTTAACCTAAAGTTAATTGTCCTTGCATTACTGTTACAGCTTGTCCAGATATAAAGACGCGATTGGCTCCTGGATAGTACATTTTCACCACTCCACCGCGATTGGAAGCTTGATAAGCCAAAAATTCATCTTTTCCCAATTTATCCCGCCAAAAAGGTGCTAAACAACAATGTGCTGCACCTGTTACCGGATCTTCATCAATCCCTAACATGGGGGCAAAAAAGCGGGAGACAAAATCATATTCTGAACCAGAATCAGCAATGCTAGTAACGATAATATCCGCCTTTGTTAAGGTTTTCATCTGCTGGAAATTCGGCTGCATTTCTCTGACTAATTGCTCAGATTCTACTTCTACTAAATAGCCGAGAGAATTTTGGACAACAGATTTACAAGTTACTCCTAAAACTTGACTTAATTCTGGAGGTGATTCCACAGATTGAGAGAGATTCACCGGAAAATCTAACTGAATCCAATCATTTTCTAGTTTAGCTATTAGTATACCACTTTTTGTATAAAAACGCGCCTCTTGATTTGGTAATAAATGCCCTTGTAACCATAATACATGAGCGCTGGCTAAGGTAGCGTGTCCACACAGGGGAACTTCTACCGTGGGAGTAAACCAGCGCAAATTAAACCCATCATCTTGTTTAACTAAAAAAGCGGTTTCTGATAAGTTCATTTCCTGAGCGATATTTTGCATCCATGCTTCAGATTGTGGACTATCTAAAACACATACAGCCGCAGGATTTCCTTTAAATGGAGTATTAGTGAAAGCGTCTACTTGAGTAATAATTTGCGTCATTTGTATAACTATCTAAGTAGGTTAGCATTGAAAATCGTCGTTATGGCAAGGCAAGAGGCAAGAGTGAAGGTAGTTATTCACTCCCCCCTCTAAAATTATCGAAACCCTTGATCTCTCGTTAAAGATAAGGGGGGAGTGTGAACAGTTACGAGTGAAGAGGGTTTGGGCGATTTTACTTTTCTTTACACAGATTGGTTTTATTGTGTTCACCTACTTAAACCTATGATTCTGTGTGGGATTTTAGCCATTGTTCTAAGTCGTTAATATCTCCAAAATCTAATAATGCTTCTCCGAGGTCTTCTAGCTGTGCTATTGTCAAGCTGTTAATACTTTCGATATGGCGAGTAATCAATTTTCCAAACCGCTTAGATAACTGCCGCAGCAGTAAGGTTTTTTCACCTTCTTGTCTACCTTCTTGTCTACCTTCTTGTCTACCTTCTTGTCTACCTTCTTGTTCACCTTCCTGCTTTGCTTCTTGATATACCCTTGTTTGCTTAATATCACTTACTAAAAACATGGCTTCTATCTCCTGACGGCTTAATTGGGAAAACTTTGACACTAAGACAGTTTCCAATAACTCTATAATACCTTGTCTTTCTCTCTCATTGCTAACTTCTGTTTTTGTTCTTGCCATCAAGTTTTGAACTAATTGTGGTGATTGGTTTTCTTTACTGACAATTAATTCAATTAACCCTACACCTATTGAACCTGATGGTATTTCATCTAAATAAATTCGTTTGATGCGACCACTATTGACTAATTCTTGTTGGTAATTAGTTAATCTTTCCACATCTAAACTACGTTTAGCAAATAAAGCTACTGCCTGCCAGTCTTGTTCTGGTTTATATTGATTGAGATAAATATTTATCTCTGTAATTAATTCCCAATAAAACTCTGGTTTGTTTTGAAATTGGACTTCGACAAAATAGATGGGTTTTTCTTCACTATCTGGCATGAATATTCCATCAAATCGAAAGGCTTTTTCTTTGACTTCTACAGATGTAAACTCATAACCTTCCGCATTTTCTGTGGGTTGTCCCAGTAGTTCAAATAATAGAGTATGGAAGGTGAGGAAGATTTGGTAGAATATTGTATCTGTGTGCATTATTTATGATTCTGTGTGGGATTTTAGCCATTGTTCTAAGTCGTTAATATCTCCAAAATCTAATAATGCTTCTCCCAGGTCTTCTAGCTGTGCTATTGTCAAGCTGTTGATGCTTTCAATATGGCGAGTAATCAATTTTCCAACCCGCTTCGATAATATTCGTAACAGTAAGCTTCTCTCACCTTCTTGTTCACCCTCCTGTTTGGCTTCTTGATATACCCTTGTTTGCTTAATATCACTCACTAAAAACATCGCTTCTATCTCCTGACGACTTAATTGGGAAAACTTTGACATCAAAACACTTTCCAGTAATTCTATAATACCTTGTCTTTCACTATCATTGCTAACTTCCGTCTTGGTTCTTGCCATTAAGGTTTTTACCAATTCCTGTGATTGGTTTTCTTTACTGACAATTAATTCAATTAATCCCATCCCTATTGACCCTGATGCTATTTCATCTAAATAAATTCGTTTGATTCGACCACTATTGACTAATTCCTGTTGATAATTAGTTAATTTTTTTACATCTAAACTCCGTTTAGCAAATAAGGCTACCGCTTGCCAATCTTGTTCTGGTTTATATTGATTGAGATAAATATTTATCTCTGTAATTAATTCCCAATAAAACTCTGGTTTGTTTTGAAATTGGACTTCGACAAAATAGATGGGTTTTTCTTCACTATCTGGCATGAATATTCCATCAAATCGAAAGGCTTTTTCTTTGACTTCTACAGATGTAAACTCATAACCTTCCGCATTTTCTGTGGGTTGTCCCAGTAGTTCAAATAATAGAGTATGGAAGGTGAGGAAGATTTGGTAGAATATTGTATCTGTGTGCATTATTTATGATTTAATTCCAAGTTGGTAGCTTCTGCTAAATGCTTAATTAGTGTAGACTGAGGTAAGGGTCCATGCAAGTGATTCCAAGGTAAAATTTGCTCAGTTGACCAATTGCTGTGAACATAAAAATCTAAGTCGGGAATTTGTCCTTTCAGTTGTTTAAAAGCCCGTTTATAACTTCCCAAAGAGTCGCCAAAATCACGGGTTAATTCTAATAATGGAGAAAGTCGGCGATCGCCTCTCGACAACAAAGCCTGTATAATTGACCAATTATAGCTTTCTGGTCGAAACTCCATACCTTGAGGTTTTATTTGCTTTTGTAACAATTGCAACCGCTTTTCTGCTTGCTTATTTACCCCAAACCATTGAAATGGTGTGTGTGATTTGGGGACAAAGGTACTACACCCCAGTGTTAACCGCAAACCAGGAGCAGCTTTTCTTACGCCTTCCATCATTTTTACAGTTGCGTCCACATCTTCTGCTTCTTCCCCAGGAATTCCCACCATTCCATAGAGTTTTAAACTAGATAAACCACCAGCTTTTGCATTGATAGCTGCTTGGATAATTTCATCATTATGTAATTTTTTATTGACAATTTTCCGAACTTTTTCCGAACCACTTTCCACCGCAATTGTCAATGATCTTGTATCTCGTTTTGCCAAAGTTTCGGCTAATTTAACTGTAACTGTATTGGTTCTTACAGAAGCCACACTCAACCGCACATCATCATATTTTGGTTGACTAATATAATCTAATAATTCTGTAAATTCTGGATGTTGAGTAACAGAAGCCCCTAACAAACCCAACCGACTTGTAACTTTTAAACCCCGTTCAATCCCAGGAATTAAAGAATTTTCCAAACTCGCAGTTCTAAAAGGCAACGTTAAATAACTAGCTAAACAAAAGCGGCACATTTCGGGACAACTCCGCACCACTTCCACCATATAAATATTTTCCCAAGCCGCTTTTTCTGTCACCACAGTAGAAGCAGAAAGAGTATTGCCTCGATAAGTTTGCTTTTGGATAATTGGGGGAATTTCCTCTGAAATCGGATTAATTGATTTTATTTCCCCATCTGGGGTAACATATTCTATTACATATAAACTAGGAATATAAATTCCCGGAACTTGGGCTAAAGTTTTTAACTGAGTTTCTCTATCAGCATTTCTGACTTTTTTATAAGTATCTATAAAATCGCCAAGCAGATTTTCACCATCTCCCAATAAAATCACATCGAAAAATTCGGCATAAGGTTCAGGATTCGCCGTCAAAACTGGTCCACCACCAAAAACTAAAGGATAATTTTGATTGCGAGAATCAGCCCGAATGGGAATTTCTAAAGATTCCAAAAGATTAAAAATATTCACATAATCTAATTCCCAAGACATCGAAAAACCTAATAATTCTGGATGTCTAGGAAGTTGTTCCCGAATATCAGTAAATAAGCGACTTACCTGCAAATCATCACGCATAGCCAAAGTCGCCCATACTACCTGATAACCCAGGCTAGTTATCCCCACAGTGTACTCATTGGGAAAGGCGAAAATTACGGGAATGGCATCGTGCTTGGGGGTTGCAGGGGTAAATAGAAGGCGTTCGCAGTCAAATACAGATGATGTCACAGCTTTTTTAGTAAGGTTATCTATATTTAATTTTAAGCCATAGAATAATCAAGTTAAAACATAATGTCACCCCATTAGCGAGAATAACGGGCAAAGCACCGAGAATAATCCCATAGACTAACCACAGAAACAAACCACTCATGAAGACTATCAGCATCACATAAGAAACATCTTTTGCTGATTTCGTGCGCCATATTTGGAACATTTGTGGTAAAAAAGCAATAGTAGTTAATGCCCCTGCAACTAAGCCTAAAATGGTGATAAAATCCATGTTCAATAATATATCCTGATTTTAAAGATTATACTCCATTAATTGCAGATATTTAGCTCAATAGTAGAAATTAAAAATTGAAAAAGTTTGTTAGATCATGTTATTTGAATCTTAGATCCGGAAAAAATATTATTTGTGAGTTATTGTTTTGATGATAATGTGGGCATTCTATGGGAACACCAAAAAATAAATTACCCAATTTCGTGGGATGGGCATCCTACCCGTCCTTGATGATTAGCGGGCAAGATGCCCGCACCACAAGAAATTTTTGGGTATTTTTTTAATTGGAAGTCCCTATAAGAATAAGTAGGTGAACACAATAAAACCAAACTGTGTAAAGAAACGTAAAATCGCCCAAACCCTCTTCACTCTTGCCTATTGCCTCTTGCCTTTTGCCTTGCCATAACGACAATTTTCAACGCCAACCTACTTAGGAATGTGAATTAAATAAGGTGCAAAAGTAGGGTGTGTTAGCGACAGCGTAACGCACCATTCCAGGTTACATCAGAATTGCAGGTTATTAAATTTGCGTTCCTTAGTTATCAATTGCCATCTCTAATTGGCGAGGAATGGAAGATGAAACAATACACCCTTTTTTATCCCACATTCCGCACTTCATTGTGTATTATCCATTAAAAAAGCTAAAAACCGGCTAAAATGAATCCTTTGCTGACAAGCCTTTCAAGACTTAACGGGAAAAGTCAGAATTCTACATGATGCGATCGCCTAAACAGATCATATAAATATGTTTATGGGTAGACCCCCGTATTTGCCGTCATAATTATCGGGTTAATGATCAATATCAATTCTACATGATGCGATCGCCCAAAAAATCCCATAATATATGTAGGGACGATCCCCCCGTGGTTCCCCTAATCTTTACTACAATTATATTTTACATAAGGATAAATCTTTGTGGATGATACTCTGACAATAACTAATGCAAATATTCCCCATGCACCAGAATTAGCAATTATTCGATTAGAGGATATTTTCAAAATTTATGGAATTGGGGAAATAGAAGTTAAGGCACTGAATAATGTAAATTTGGTGATCACACAAGGCGAATATTGTTCGATTATGGGACCCTCTGGTTCGGGCAAATCTACAGCTATGAATATTATCGGTTGTTTAGATCGTCCTAGTAGTGGAAATTATTATTTAGATAATTTGAATGTCGCGCAAATGAATGATACTGAATTGGCGCATATTCGCAATAGAAAACTCGGTTTTGTCTTTCAACAATTCCATTTATTAAATCAATTAACAGCCCTAGAAAATGTCATGCTGCCAATGGTATATGCTGGTGTTAAACCTGGGGAAAGAAAAGATCGGGCGACATCCGCATTAATCAAAGTTGGCTTAGAAAAACGTCTCAACAACAAACCTACCCAATTATCAGGGGGACAACAACAAAGAGTAGCGATCGCTCGTGCCATTGTCAACAATCCTGTTGTTCTCCTCGCAGACGAACCCACTGGCGCACTTGATTCTCATACTACCCAAGAAGTATTAGACTTGTTCAGTGAACTTAATAGCAGTGGTATTACCGTTGTTATTGTCACCCATGAATCAGAAGTTGCGCGACAAACTAAACGGATTGTTTGGTTTCGTGATGGTGAAGTTGTTCATTCTCATCTGACTCCCCATGAATTACATGAAGTTGTCACATCTTAAATACAGCAGGAGGGAAAAGATAAGAGTTTGATGGCTTAATTTTCTTACTTCACTAAATCAAAATTTGCACTGGGAGTAAATCTAAAAAGATGTCTAACACCCTATATGATAGCGATTTGCAATTATGGATTGAGCAAACAATTCAGCAGTTACAAAATCATGAATTTGAGTCGCTAGATATTCAGCATTTGATTGAGGAGTTAGTTGATTTGGGTAAATCGGAGAAGAATACGCTCAGAAGTAATCTCAAAATTTTATTGGCTCATTTACTCAAGTTAAAGATTCAACATGATGCACCTGATTCGATGAAGGGAAGTTGGTACAGTTCAGTTGTGGAACATCGTCAGCGGGTTCTGGATAATTTAGCCGATACTCCCTCTCTTAAAAGTTTCTTGGTTGAAGCTATAGAAAAAGCTTATCCCGACGCTCGTAAGTTAGCAATTAAAGAAGCTAAATTTGCCAAATTTGGGGTGCGGATACCGGAAGAAAGTGAATATCCTATCACCTTTCCTTTTTCGATTGAGCAAATTTTAAATGAGGACTTCTACGGATTGTAAATGACAGGAGAAGTTTCATTTCACAAAAGTAAGGTGGGAATTACCCACCATAAGAGGTGTTTGAAAAGTTATGGTTGATGTATCAAATATTTTTTACCCCACCCTAACCCTCCCCTTGTAAAGGGGAGGGAACTGGATTTTTATTGTTTCCCCCCTTTACAAGGGGGGACTAAGGGGGGTAGCAATGTGATGAAAATTACGGAATACCACTTTTCAAACATCCTCTAAATTATTAAACTTGAATTACACCTTAAACTTAGCGGTGATTCGCTTCATGGCTTCTTCCACATTTTCCCGACTATTAAAGGCAGAAATGCGGAAATAACCCTCACCCGCAGCCCCAAAACCAGAACCGGGAGTTCCTACTACATTCACAGTTTCTAATAATTTATCGAAAAATTCCCAACTAGATAAACCATGAGGAGTTTGCACCCATACATAAGGGGCATTTACACCACCATAAACATTTAAACCAGCATTTGTCAGTTCTTCACGAATGATTTTAGCATTGTCTAAATAGAAGTTTACCAAAGCTTTGATTTGTGTTTGTCCTGCTTCTGAATAAACCGCTTCTGCACCACGTTGAATAATATAAGAAACGCCGTTAAATTTGGTAGACTGACGACGATTCCAGAGTTTCCAAAGTTCGACATTAGTACCGTCAGCAGCTTTAGCTGTGAGGTTTTTGGGAACAACAGTTAAAGCGCAACGAGTTCCGGTAAACCCAGCATTTTTGGAGAAAGAACGAAATTCAATAGCACAATCTCTCGCACCTTCGATTTCAAAAATAGAATGAGGTAAGGTAGGATCTGTAATAAATGCTTCGTAAGCAGCATCAAAGAAGATAATTGAACCGTTAGCTTTGGCATAATTTACCCAGGCTTGCAAGTGTTCTTTAGTTGCAGTTGCACCTGTAGGATTATTAGGAAAGCAAAGATAAATTAAATCAACTTTTTGGCTAGGAATTTCCGCTGTGAAATTATTTTCAGCGGTGACAGGTAAATAAACTAACCCACCATATTCACCTTTTTCGTTAGCATCTCCCGTGTTACCCGCCATGACGTTGGTATCTACGTAAACGGGGTATACTGGGTCTGTAACGGCGATAATGTTATTTTTGCCAAAAATATCGAGAATGTTGCCAGAATCGCACTTAGAACCGTCGGAAATGAAGATTTCATCGGCTTCTATGGCTGCTCCCCGTGCCTGGAAGTCGTGGGTGGCGATTTTCTCCCTTAACCAAGCATAACCTTGTTCTGGTCCATATCCTTTAAAAGATGAGCGATCGCCCATATCTTCTACAGCTTTAATCATGGCTGTGCGACAAGCTTCTGGTAAGGGTTCAGTGACATCACCAATCCCCAAGCGAATGATTTTAGCATCAGGGTTAGCTTGGGCAAAGGCATTTACCCGTCGCGCAATTTCTGGAAACAGATAACCAGCTTTGAGTTTCAGGTAGTTGTCGTTAATTGTAGCCATAGTAAATTTTGAGAAAAAAGACAATCATACACTATCTTACTTTGAGTAATGTCTGATAGAGCAATTTTCCAGGAAGTCGAGTTATAATTATTTTAGAAAATTCCCATATTTGATAAACTATGAGTCTCATTAATGAAGCTACTAAACAACGAATTATCCAAGAGATTTTAGAAGCTAGAAAAAATCGCCCTCAATTTCTAGTGGCTATGCAAGAACGCCAAGAACAAGGTTTAAAAATTGCTCGACAATGTGCAAAGATATTGAAAGAAAGATTTGGCGCAGAAAAAGTTGTTTTATTTGGTTCTTTATTGGATCATCAACAAATGAGTTGGCGTTCTGATATTGATTTAGCCGTTTGGGGTTTACCAGAAAAAGATTATTTTAAAGCGTGGGCTGCTATAGATGAAGGACATCCTTTTGAAATTGATCTAGTAGAAGTTCAAAATGCCAGACCTTATATTGTAAAAGCAATTTATCAAGGAATAGAGCTATAATTGGATTAAGGAGAAAAATTGCTGAAGAACTAATCAAGCTTGAAGAATTGGTGAATAGAGTTAATGGATTATTATTAATTCAGCAAAATGATGATCCTAAATCAGGGTTTTTATTGTCTGAATCAGGATTTCCAGGATTAGATGATTTTCAGGATTTTTATTTGAAGGTTAATCAATAATACTAATATGATCTGATCATAAATAATAATTAAAAAACTTCATCCTGTACATCCTTAAATCTTGAAAATCCTGATTCTGACAAATAATAAATTAATAACTTTTTACCAATCCCCAATTACCTAATTTACAACTTGGCTACCATGACTGAGAGGATCATCTTGATTGCTATCTGTGGCGACTTGTGCGGAAAATTGGGAGGTTTTGCCATTACCTTGAATGTGGGGAAGGGTTGAACCGGTAATTAAGGCTTCTAAATTACTAGCCATAATGGTGCGGGGGATATCACCAATGGTTTCGGCGATGGTTTCCCCTTGTTTACCCAAAAATATAAAGTGGGGAATGCCATCTACCCGATATTTGAGCATTTCTGGCAACCATTTGGTATTATCAACATTCAACATGACAAAATTCAGGCTGTTATTGTACTTTTCTCTGAGTTTTGCCATGTCGGGTGTCATTTTCTGGCAAACTGTACACCAATCGGCATAAAACTCGACTAGAGAAGGTTTTCCGTTGCTGACAGCTACTTCTAAGGGAATAGCAGTTTTACCCAATTCCGCCAGGGAAACTGAGGTAGAATCAGTTTTAAGTCCCAGGAAGAGGGCAACTCCCAAAGCGATCGCTACAATAGCAATTAAGAAGTTTTTGATGCGGTTACTAGAATTTACAGGGGCTTCGGTACTCATAATCAATTTATTAAGACTTATTAACTTAGTTCATCTTACTGTTTTCTCACATAATGAAAAAAAGAGTTACCCTGACTTTTCCCAAACGGGCGATTCAAATGCCTGTTACCTACCGACTAGCAAAGGATTTTAATGTCGCTGCGAATATTATCCGCGCTCAAGTTGCGCCGAATCAAATTGGTAAACTAGTAGTAGAATTATTGGGGGACATTGATCAGTTAGATGCAGCAATTGAATGGATGCGATCGCAACATATTCATGTTTCCCTGGGTTTAGGTGAAATAGTTATTGATGAGGATGTATGTGTTCACTGCGGTTTATGTACGGGAGTTTGTCCCACTGAAGCCCTAGCTATTAATCCAGAGACATATAAACTCACCTTTGTGCGATCGCGCTGCATAGTCTGTGAACAATGTATTCCTACTTGTCCAGTACAAGCTATTTCCACTAATCTTTAAACAGCAATTAAGTATTAATTCAAGTTGTGAATTATCTACTTGAGGCTGGTAATTGGTAATAAAATTCCTGGTTTCATCCTGTTCATCCTTTAATCCTGGACATCCTGTTCGCGTAGCGTGGCGTTAGCCATTTCTGACAATGTTCATCCTTTAATCCTGGATATTGGTAATAAAATTCCTGGTTTCATCCTGTTCATCCTTTAATCCTGGACATCCTGATTCAGACAATGTTCATCCCTTAATTCTGGACATCCTAATTCTGACAATGAAAATCTCCTCAGCAACATCAATCAAAACTCTCGGTGAAACTGCACACCAAGCCATTGAAAACCACTTGACAAAAACCATAAAATGGGAAAAAGCAGTTAAAAAAGACGAAGATCCAGAACCACTTCACCAAATGCGAGTGGGAATGCGACGGTTAAGAACTGCTGTGAGTAGATTTGAAAGATATTTATTTTTACCAAAATCAGTTAGTGATAAAAATATTGGTAAATTTGCCCGCATTTTAGGTAGTCTCAGAGATTTAGATGTCCTTGCAGAAATTTTGGAAAAGAATTACAAACCGCATTTACTTGAAAAAGAACAAAAATCTCTAGAAACAGCTTTTACAGAATTGCATAAACAACGAGAAATCGCCGTTTCTCATGTGCAGAATATATTTAAAGATGAAACTTATAAATCTTTTAAAAATGAATGTGAAAATTGGTTAAAAAATCCCAGTTATCGCAGTTTCTCATCTATACCAATTTATCACATCTTACCAGATTTACTCTCACCAGAAGTGAGTGAATTTTGCTTACATCCAGGATGGCTAATTGGCACTAAAATTGTCGAATTAGAAATAGTAGTCCAAACAAAATGGACACCCAACCAATTAGAAGAACATCTGAAAACAGAAGGTAAAACTCTCCATGATTTGCGAAAACAAGCCAAGCGTCTCCGCTACCAAATGGAGTTATTTACTGAATTATATGGTGATTCTTTTTCTGCACATCTTCATGATATTAAAAATATTCAAGAAATCTTGGGAATGATCCAAGATAATATGGTTTTACATGAATGGTTAGAGAATATATTCAAATCAGAACTGGATACTCAATTACGTGGATTAACGACGCTATTAGCCGCAAATCGTTATCAATTGTGGCAAGAATGGCAACCACTACAACAACGTTATTTACAAGCAGATACTAGATATAATTTGCATTTGGTAGTATTACAAGCGACGTTGGAAAATGTTAAACAAGAAGAAAGAGATTAATTTATGGTGTGTCTAATTTCTGATAGTATAGTCTCTTAAATTTAATAAAATTCAGTTCAATTATTCAGAATTCAAATATTCCTGTTTCACTAGATATTCATCAATATTTTCTAGAATTTGTCTAAGATACTTTATAACTCTTTCGCTGATTTCAACAAGATTTTCCGCAGATGTATTTTGACCAACTTCTTTAAAAGACATAACACCATGAGCTAAATCATTTCTATTTTTTTTTATTGACAGTAAATCAATTCCATCTCTAGTCGCAACGTCAGTTTTACTAGAAAATCCGTATTTTTTAGCTATATTCTTAATTTCTTTAGCATCCACATTACCAGAAAAAAGATCATCTCTATTAAAGCCAGATTGAATAATATCTTTAACAATATTTTCTATTTGTTCTACAAAATCATTAACACCACATTCTTGTACATTCTTTTTTACATTTTGCAAAATTATTCTTTTAATTTCTATTTTAAGTTGATCGAAGGAAACTCCTTTTTTACTCATTTCATCAAAAATACTTTGAATAGCATTTCTCATAGTAGATTCTACAAGATTGTAAAGTAATAAAAATCCAGTAGCTTTTAAACTTTTATCTAATTCCGGATCAATTTTAGAAATTGCACCATCTTTACTTAATAGAATTTCACCCTGTTCTAAATCTCTCAGAAAACAAAGATAATCACTAACGTCTTTAGCACGTTCGTCAAAATCATCTAAATCTAATATTCTTTTCACTAAACTGTACCTAAAATCTGATCACGAACATATTCAAGACGACGAATAACTTTATTTCTAGAACTACTAGCATCGCTGCTAGTGTATTCTCTAAATTCTTTTGAATCTAGGAAATCTACTGATACAGGTTGGAGGTTATCTTGCTGTCTTAAAGCTAAAGTTATACCAACAGCAAGAGATTCAAATTTAATTCGAGTTGTAGTTCTATCTTTCTTATTTCCTTGTCTAAAACCTGTTGGAAAGTGTGTTCCTACAAAATCAATCATTACATAAAATTCATTTTTCATGTTTTGTAAAAGATTTGGATCAGCTTTATTCATAGCATCTAAATAGTCATCGAGAAATTCATTAATATTTTTATTGAAATCTTGATAATTATTTAGGAATGCAAAAAATCGTAAAACAAATTCTTGGGGTTCTACTCTTCCAATTGACGGTTCTGTAAAATTACAAAGATGGATGAATTTTTCATACTTTGCTAATTCATCTATTACATTAAGAAACGCACCTCTTCTAATACCCCGGCGTTTTTCCATTGGGTTTAATTCAACGCTACCAGTATTAATTCTTTCAAATAAATCTCTACGAGTTTCTTCATCAGCATCTTCTGTTAGTTGAATCATTCTTATGGTTGTTCGCTGGAAACGTCTTTGACGTGCAATAGGTAGATTGGAAAATCGAAACCCTTCCAGCTTATTTAGCTTCTCTAGATTTTGTAGTTGTAATTCATTATTAAGAAAATTTGCTAAAGTACGAATTCGTTGTGTTCCATCTATAAGTTCTAAACGAGCTAAATCCTTTGTATTTAAAGGATTTTCGTCTGTTTCTTCCCCTGAAGTATCTGCAACATAAATATAAGGAATAGGTAAACCTAACAGAATAGACTCAATAAATTTAGATTGTCTTTTGATATCCCAAATCATTGCTCTTTGGTAATCTGGAATAAATAATTCATTAGAATCATCATCAAGACCATTTAGGTATTTGTCAACTATAACTTCAATAGGGTATTCAATTGTGTTGTAATCAACAGATTTTTTCTTGTCGCGGATTTGCATTTCTGCTTCTTCCTGCATTTCTTCTGTAATTTTTTCGATTAATAAATTAATACTCATATTAGATTAAAATATCTAAGTGATTAAATTTATATTATCCTATTTTCTGTTCTTTGGCTACATCATCACCAAAGAACATCCTGTGAATCCTCAAATTCTGATTCAGACAAACAAATTTAACACCGGGATTATTATGACTCAATTTGTATATCCAGCCCTTTTGACTGCTGATGAAAAAGATGGTGGATTTGTGGTGACATTTCCTGATTTACCAGAAGCCATTACTCAAGGTAATTCCTGGGAAGAAGCACTTCATGAAGCTGCTGATTGTTTAGAAGAAGCGATCGCTCTGAGGATTGATGATAAGCTAGAAATCCCCCAACCATCACAACCCAAAAATCAAGAATATTTAGTAGCCGTACCAGCGCAGACAGCAATAAAAGCCGCATTATATCTAGCAATGCGTGAAAAAGGTATTAGCAAAGTCCAGCTTGCTTCTACTCTCAATATCCATGAAAAGGAAGTAAGACGTATCCTAGATCCCCACCACGCCACAAAATTATCTACAATGGAACGGACTTTAGGGGTACTCGGACAACGAATTGAATTACAAATCACCGCAAAATAGAATATATTCACAATATATTCGCCATTTTTTGTAGGTTCGGTTGACGCAAGGAAACCCAACAAATGCGTTGGATTTTGTCGCATTGCTGTGCGAACATAAACGTTCCACAAACCAACCTACAAATCAAGGTTTTTTCAATTTGGCTAATTCCACCAATCCCAATTCTTATGAGTGATAATATTAATCCTGCGAATTTTCCTGAATCAGATGTAGCAAATAAAGGCGAGTCACTAACCTTACAACGCGGTGGTGAAGAGTTAACGCTAGAAAAAACGCTGTATCGTTTTACTATCCGTCCTAATGCCAATTTTCCCCATGAAAAATTAACACAGATTCCTGGTAGCGTATGGCGGCGGAGTATTCCTCAAGCAAAATTAGAACTATATACGGTTTTTCCTAATCAGCTAGATGCAGTCATGTCTCAACTCCGTGCTGATGAAAATGTGGACTTTGTGAGTCATGTTTATACATTGGAAAATAATCCCGGAACTTTTGTTTATCTCAGTGACCAAATTACAATTCAATTTGCTACTTGGGTAGATAATACTAAAATTAATACTATTACCAGTAAATTGAATTTAGTTCAAGATCAACCAGTATTCGGAATACCAAATACCTTCATTTTTCTTGTTAGTAAACAATCCACACAAAATCCCGTTAAAATTACCAATTATTTACAAACACTGCCAGAAGTTTTAGCGGCTGAACCGAATATTCTCATTCAACAAGAACCCCATTATAAACCCAAAGATTCTCTTTATTCCCAGCAATGGTATCTCAATCATAATAGTAGTAATCAATTGGTAGCTGGTTCGCATATTTCTGTGGAACAAGCTTGGGATACTACTCGTGGTGTGCGTTCTATAGTGGTGGCTGTAGTAGATGATTCCTTTGATTTAAAACATCCAGATTTTCAAGGTACAGGTAAAATTGTTGCTCCTAGAGATTTAAAAGAAAATGATTTTTTACCCTTACCTGGAGAAAAAGAAACTAGTCATGGGACTGCTTGTGCAGGATTAGCTGTAGCTGAAGAAAATGGTTCGGGAATTGTGGGAGTTGCTCCTGGTTGTGCAATGATGCCCATTCGCACTACTGGTTTTTTAGATGATCAATCAATTGAGGATATTTTTGATTGGGCGGTAGAAAAAGGCGCGAGTGTAATTTCTTGTAGTTGGGGAGCTTCTGCTGTTTATTTCCCCCTTTCTATTCGGCAAAAAGCGGCTATTAACCGGGCTGCTACCAATGGACGCAAGGGAAAAGGATGTGTGATTGTTTTCGCAGCCGGAAATGCTAATCGTCCAATTAATGGGACTGTAAATGAACAGAATTGGCCGAAAAATATTGTCCAAGGTAAGACAAATTGGTTGAGCGGTTTTGCTGTTCATCCTGATGTGATTACTGTATCTGCATCTACTAGTTTGAATAAAAAGGCTGCTTATAGTAATTGGGGAGGTAATGTTTCTGTTTGCGCTCCTAGTAATAATGCTCCCCCAGGAATGTGGTTTCAAGAAACTGGTTTTGTTTATACACAACCGGCAATTGTTTCTTCTCTATTTGGATTGGGAGTATTTACAACAGATCAAATAGGTGCGGCTGGTTATGATGCGGGAAATTTTACTAAAAACTTTGGCGGTACTTCCAGTTCTACTCCCATTGTGGCAGGAGTAGCGGCTTTGGTATTATCAGCTAATCCTGATTTAACGGCTCAACAAGTTAAACGGATTCTCCAAGATACGGCTGATAAAATTGTGGATAATAACCCTGATCTTCAGTTAGGTATGAGTGGGGGTACTTATGATAGTAATGGTCATAGTCAATGGTTTGGTTATGGCAAAGTCAACGCAGCTAAGGCTGTGAGACTAGCGCAGCAGATGGGTGTGGTTGCCAAAATTACGAATAAACAAATCCAGGTCAAAAATTCTCAGGTTGTGGATATTCCTGATAATAATAGACAGGGGATTAAAAGTACGATCGCTATTAATGAAGCTGTCAATGTCACAGATATCCAAGTTACCGTGAATATCACCCATGATTTTTTAGGAGATTTAGAAGTTTATTTAATTGCTCCTAATAATCAGCGGATTTTATTACAAAGTCGCACATTAGGTCGTCGTAATCAATTACAAAATACTTACACAGTGCGATCGCATCCTGCCCTGAAACAATTACTTTCTTTACCCGCAAAAGGTAACTGGCAATTACAAGTTATTGACTACGCTGCTTTAGATGTGGGCAAACTTAATAACTGGGAATTGGTAATTGGTTTCGGGAAGTGAGGGAGTAGGGAGTAGGGGGAGTAGGGGGAGTAGGGGGAGTAGGGGAGGTAGGGGGAGTAGGGGAAGTAGGGGAGTAGGGGGAGTAGGGGAGGTAGGGGGAGTGGGGGGAGTAGGGGCGTAGGGGGAGTAGGGGAGTAGGGGGAGTAGGGGAGTAGGGGGAGTAGGGGGAGTAGGGGGAGTAGGGGGAGTAGGGGAGAAATTTCTTCCTTCTGAACTCCTGAACTCCTCTCAATTATGAATTTCTATGAAGATGCGATCGCTAATTTTTACTTCTTGATGACTTAATTGTTTTAATTTATGGGTTAAATCTGCCGTCAGCCTTTTGGCTTCTAGTTTTAAATTTCCATTCATATAATCTGCGGCTTTGATAGGTTCACCAATATGAATATTCACATCAGTACCCCAATGAGGATAGGGTTCACTGTAGTGGATACCGACAGGGATAACCTTAATATCTAATCCTGGATAGGTAGATTCAGCAGTCACAGCTAAACGAGCGATTCCCGGCTTCAGGGGGTGAAGTTGACCATCACGATGAATGCCACCTTCGGGATAAATAACTAACATTTCCCCCTGCTGCATTAACTCTACTGTATGCCGGAGAGTTGCGATCGCCGGACGTTCAATATTCACAGGAAAACCACCCATTCGCAGCACAAACCAACCTTGCAACCCTTGACATTCATTACTCGTTACCATAAATCGCATATCTCTACCCGTCACACAACGACCAGTAGCATAGGGCAAAACCAAAGAATCCCAACGGGAACGATGGGTAGGAGCCAGAATTACCGGACCACTTGTAGGAATATTTTCTCTTCCAGTCACCTTAATATGCCCAAAGAAAGATGGCAAAACTATGTAGTGTCCTAGAAAATAAGCAACACGGATTAACAAAGGCGAAACCCGCGAGGTATTCTGAAGCACCGAAGGTCGCCGAGGGGAGTCGAGGTGAGGATTTACCGGCGTATTTCTAGTTTGAGAATGGCGGTTAGTAGAAGCAAAGTATGATTTGATCATGACGGTGGCTGATTTTTTGGCGAATAAAAGATGACACAAACTTGATTATGTCCACCGTAGATTTTCTTGGGTAATTTGTGTTTTTCCATTTGGACAGTTTGATCTGTGTCTGTTATTTTTGCTGACGTTGGGTAACAAACCAACTTTGTAATTGTTCTCGACATTCTGATTCTAGAATACCCCCCACCACTTTCACTCGGTGATTAGATGCTGGGTGATCAGGGATGTTAATAACAGTACGAATAGCACCAGTTTTGGTATCGTCCACGCCATAGATCAATTTTCCTAATCGGGCATGAACTATAGCACCGGCACACATCGGACAGGGTTCTAGAGTGACATATAAAGTACATTGATGCAAGCGCCAACTTTGTAAAACTTGACTAGCAGCCCGAATCGCCATAATTTCTGCGTGTGCAGTAGGATCTTGATCTCGCTCTTTGCGATTTTCACCCACAGCAACCAATTGATTATTCATATCAACAATCACAGCCCCCACAGGAACTTCACCAGCATCACCAGCCACTCGTGCCAATTCCAGAGCGTGATTCATCCATTTTCGATGTTTTAAATATTCTGGGTGTTCAAGCATGAGGGGAAGAAGGGGGTAGGGGCGCAGGGCCTGCGCCCAGGAGTCAGGAGTTAACAAACCACAAAGGCACAAAGGACACGAAGGAAGAAGAGGAAGAGGAAGAGGAAAATTACCAATTATCCATTACCCATTACCCGCAACCTGAAATAACAGCGGGTCAAGTTGAGCTTTTGCATCTAATTGATACAGGTCATCACAACCACCAATATGTTGATTATTAATAAAAATTTGGGGGACGCTACGGCGACCGTCGGCGCGTTCTGCCATGATTGTTCTAGCTGTTTCGTCACCGTCAATTTTGTATTCGGTGAAATTAACACCTTTCCATGATAGTAGCATTTTAGCGCGAATGCAGTAGGGGCAAGTTTGCCAAGTATAAATTTCAACATTAGCTTTGATTCGCTCTGGGTGGCGACCGAGAAGAGAGTTGAGAAAATTTAGCATATTCTTAATTAAGAGGTTTTTTGTAGGTAGGTCGGTAAAATTGATTATATAAAAGATTTGAATTTGATGTAGGGGTAGCGCCCCCGTGCCTACCCCGGTATTTGGGGCAACTATAGGGGGTTTGCCCCTATGTAATTCACGGGTTTAGGTATTTTCAAAATGTTTAATTTTGCTCTCATAAGAAGATATATTTGCCACGAGTATCAATAAATGTTTCAATTATGTGGAAACATCCAAAGAAGATTCTTGGGAAAAACAATTATGAAATTTAGTAAATTATCTGTAATTTTACAGGGGATAGGGATGCCTTTAGCGATCGCCCCTTTAATCATAATTCTGAGTGCCTGTAATGATCAACCACAAAATAATCCCAATACACAAAATCCCGACAGCACCCCCCCAGGACAAGTTACTCGCGTTCTCTGGAATCGCATTAAAAGTCGTGGACAGCTTATTTGTGGCGTTAGTGGGGAACTACCAGGATTTAGTTTTGTCGGCACTGACGGCAAATATAGCGGCATTGACGTTGATATTTGTCGGGCTGTTGCCGCAGCAGTATTTGACAATCCAGACGCGGTAGAATATCGCAATCTCAACGCGAAAGAACGATTTACTGCTTTACAAACTGGAGAAGTAGATATTCTCAGTCGCAATACTAGCTGGACTTTTAGCCGTGCAACTTCCCAGGGTTTAGATTTCGCACCTGTGGTATTTTACGATGGTCAAGCTGTCATGGTGCGTAAAAATAGCAATATTAAATCTATCAAAGACCTGAAAGACAAAGCCATTTGTGTGCAAACTGGAACTACTACCGAACAAAATTTAGCAGACCAAATGCGGAAACGGGGAATTACTTATAAACCCGTTGTTTTTGAAGATGTGAATATCACCTTTGCCACTTATGCAGAAGGACGTTGTGATGCTGTCACCACAGACCGTTCTGCACTGGTTTCTCGACGGACAACCTTACCTAAACCAGAAGATAACGTGATTTTAGATGATGTTCTTTCTTCTGAACCTCTAGCGCCAGCAGTTGCTAAGGGTGACACCAAGTGGAGTGATATAGTCAAATGGACTGTTTATGCTTTGGTGAAAGCAGAAGAATTAGGCATTAATTCTCAAAATTTAGCAGAGTTTGCTAATAGTAAAGATCCCGATATCAAACGTTTTTTAGGAACAGAAGGAAACCTGGGTGAAGGAATTGGTTTAACGAAGGATTTTGCTGCCAAAATAATTAAGCACGTTGGTAACTATGGCGAAATTTATGATCGCAATTTGGGAGCAAAAACAAAACTAAATCTTCCACGGGGACAAAATCAAATTTCCACAAAAGGAGGATTACTCTATTCTCCACCTTTTCGCTAAGGAAGCAAGAGAAATTTATTACTATTAACAACTGACCAATGACTAATTCAAAACCTCCTTTGTGGCGTGATAATCGCTTTTGGCAAAATGCTATCCAGCTAATTTTTGTATTTTTAGCAGTATTTGTATTTGTTATCTTCTGGGGGAATGTCAGCCGAAATTTACAGCAATTAGGAATTCAATTTGGATTTAATTTTCTCAAGCAACAGGCATCTTTTGATATTGGGGAAACTCTCATTAACTACAAACCAACGGATGCTTATAATTATGCTTTATTAGTGGGATTAGTTAATTCTCTAAGAATAGCAATAATGGGAATTTTCCTCACCACAATTGTGGGAATTACTGCGGGAATTGCAAGATTATCAGATAATTGGTTAGTAAGAAATATTACGGTTATCTATGTAGAGGTTTTTCGGAATACTCCATTATTATTGCAATTGCTATTTTGGTATTTTGCAGTTTTCTTGAGTTTTCCCAAAGCCGAAAATAAAATTTCCTTTTTGGGTTTTGCTAATTTTAGCCAAAACGGAATTGAACTTCCTTGGTTTACCTTGTCTCCAGAATTTTCTAGTTTATTATTGGGGTTAACTTTTTACACAGGTGCGTTTATTGCGGAAATTGTGCGCGGGGGAATTCAATCAGTCCCGACAGGACAACTAGAAGCAGCCAAATCCTTGGGGTTAAACCCAGGTTTAGCAATGCGATTGGTTATTTTTCCCCAAGCTTTGCGGGTGATTATTCCCCCATTAACTAGTCAATATCTCAATTTAACCAAAAATTCCAGTTTAGCGATCGCTATCGGTTATCCTGATATTTATTTCGTAGCTTCTACCACTTTTAACCAAACTGGGAAAGCTGTAGAAGTGATGCTGTTAATTATGATTACTTATCTGACTTTGAGTTTGATAATTTCTCTAACTATGAATTTATTTAATCGTTCTGTGCAAATTAAGGAAAGATAATGTTGAACGCAGATAAACGCGGATAAACGCGGATGAATACGGGTGATGATTATTCTATGCAGTCTCACATTTTTATGATGATTAAACTTAGTTGGTTAAGAAAAAATCTCTTTAATAATTGGTACAATAGTTTACTAACTGTTGTTTGTTTTATCTTTCTATTTTGGTTAGTTCAAGGATTTGCAATTTGGTTAATTACCAAAGCACAATGGCAAGTAATCCAAGTTAATTTACATTTATTTTTAGTAGGAAGATTTCCCCAAAGTTTATATTGGCGGATTTGGGTTGTTTTGGGAATATCTACAACTTTAACCGCAATTACAGCGAGTGCATTTACCAAAAAAGCAATATTCACAAAACGCAATTCGTTGATTGCTGCTGTGATTATGGGGACTTTATTGTTTATTTTACCCATACCATTAACAAGCCGTTTATGGTTATTATTAATTACAGGTTTAATAGTTGCAGGTTTGATAATTGGTCAGAAATCTACTAAAATCATTACACCTTGGCTTTCGCTAACTTGGTTGTTATCTTGTCCCCTAATTATCTGGTTAATTGGTGGTGGTTTAGGATTACAACCTGTATCTACAAACTTATGGAATGGTTTATTACTTACCCTATTAATGGCAATAATTAGTATTGTCCTTTCCTTCCCCATAGGAGTTTTCCTCGCATTAGGAAGAACCAGCAATTTACCCGTAGTCCGGTGGTTTTCTATTCTTTATATTGAAATCGTCAGAGGATTACCATTAATTGGGATTCTATTTTTAGCCCAAGTCATGTTACCCTTATTTTTACCAGCAGATTTACGTTTAGATAGATTACTCAGAGGTACTACCGGATTAATATTATTTAGTGCAGCATACATGGCTGAAAACGTACGCGGCGGACTACAAGCAATTCCCAGAGGACAAATAGAAGCAGGAAAAGCATTAGGATTAAATACACCTTTATTACTCATATTAGTAATATTACCCCAAGCCTTACGTGCAGTTATTCCCGCAATTGTTGGTCAATTTATTGGTTTATTTAAAGATACTTCTCTTTTATCATTAGTAGGATTAGTAGAATTAACAGGAATGGCACGGTCTATATTAGCACAACCGCAATTTTTAGGAAGATATGCAGAAGTATATTTATTTATCGGCTTGATTTATTGGGTATTTTGTTATTCAATGTCCTTAGCTGCTAAAAATCTCGAAAAACAATTAATATCGTAGGTTGGG
>NZ_VILC01000018.1:73060-133255 GCF_009712065.1 Aphanizomenon sp. UHCC 0183
AATATTTAAATATAAATTGTATGACACAAAAGGAATATATGACAGAATCAAACCCGATAATTATTGCTGAAGATGTTCACAAATGGTATGGTAAATTTCATGCACTCCAAGGTGTAAATTTAACTGTAGAACGGGGAGAAGTCGTTGTTTTAATGGGACCATCTGGTTCAGGAAAATCAACCTTTATTAGAACATTTAACGCTTTAGAAGAATATCAACAAGGAATTATTACCATTGACGGAATTACCCTCAGTCATGATTTAAGAAATATTGAAACAATTCGTCGAGAAGTGGGAATGGTATTTCAGCAATTTAACTTATTTCCCCATTTAACAGTTTTACAAAATATCACCTTAGCACCAATATATGTTCGCAAAATATCCAAAGTTAAAGCGGAAACATTAGCAATGCAATTATTAGAAAGAGTGGGAATTTTAGCACAAGCACAAAAATATCCCGGACAATTATCCGGTGGACAACAACAACGAGTAGCCATAGCGCGTGCATTAGCAATGCAACCGAAAATTATGTTATTTGATGAACCAACATCAGCTTTAGATCCAGAAATGGTGAGAGAAGTTTTAGACGTAATGCGAAATCTGGCTAATGACGGAATGACAATGATAGTTGTTACCCATGAAGTCGGATTTGCGCGAGAAGTTGCTGATAGAGTTGTGTTAATGGATAGCGGTTTATTAGTTGAATCTTCTACCCCCGACACCTTTTTTACTAATCCCAAAGAAGAAAGAACCAGGAAATTTTTATCCCAAATTCTCTAGGGTGATTCAATTCAGGCTAAAGATCCCCGACTTCTTAATTTAATCTTTTGTAAATAATGATAATTTATCAAAGAAGTCGGGGATCTAAATGCAGGTTTAACGATGTCCAAATATTGGGAAGATTTGATAATGTTCTTTATCTATTTCTGTCCAGCAATTTTCTAGTAATAATTTGGCTGTTTCTTCAAGCCAGATATTGAAGTCTATTTGATAAGTTATAGTATAAATTTAATTTACCTCTGACTACAATTATTTGATGACATGATAATCAATAATCAGTGAGTCATTTCATTTAAAGCTATATTAATTATTTCTTCACTAACTCCATGATGTTTTAAATTTTCAATAAAAGTAGAAACTCCTTGATTACGACTTTCTAAATAATATAATATAGCTGCGATAGGAGATGGAGGATCAATAGGATAATTTTGTTGTTCATAGACTTCTACTAAAGTCGTTAAAATATCTAATTTCTCATATTCTGGTGTATTAGGTTCAGCATCAAAAATTTGTTCGATTTCTTTTAATGCCTGTTGATAATCTGATTCTGTTCTAATGGGTTTTAAGTTCATAATATCAAACCTATAGGAAAATAAGGGTTTTGGAAAATGATACCTAACATAAATTAACTTGTGGTTTCTACTTGCCAATCTTCTATAGAAAGTTCTAACAAAATTAAACATCAAATATATCCAGGGAATAAATTCCCTGCCTAAAAGCAAAAGTCGGTTAAAACCGACTCATAAAAAATATCGGTTCTACCGCTCCCCTTATGGAGAAGAATATTAATTTTTGTAGGTTGGGTTGAGGGACGAAACCCAACACCCCTTGCTATCCTACCGCTAATGTTGGATTTCACTTCGTTCTACCCAACCTACAATAAATGTTGTTTTACATAAAGGGAACGGTAGAGCCAAAATATCTTTTCCTCTTTGCGTGAGAAAATATTTTAACTTTGATTCACCATCCAAATTACCAAATTATCAGGTTGTGAAAAATCCAAAATAGCTTCCGAAATCTCATCTAAATTTTCACCTGATAACTCTTGAGTCATATATCTATGCTTGCATACAAAAGGGAGAAAACTCGGTTCAATTCCGAGGCAGTCCATTTACATTTTGCGTATTTGCTTGGGAAAAACCCTAAACTTTCATAAACTATCTAACTTGGCCAAAGATATTTTCACACAATTACAAACACCAAGCCAATCACGCTCTGACAAATGACCAATTAAACTAAAATTAGCTGAAGGTGGCAGTGTCACAATATAACTGCGAAAAATAGACGCAACTCGTAAACCAGCCTCATTCCAATCTTGAAGTATATAGTCAGTAATACCTAATGCAGTTGTTTGAGAAGTAATTAATCCAATGATAACATCAGGACGATTTGCGTGATAAATTACAGATGATAAAACTACAGCCGGACGGCGTTTAATACCTGTAGCGCCAGGAAAATCAACCGTTACCACATCCCCAGGATTAAATTTCACTGTGTTATTTCCTCACTTTCTGGAAATATCGAAGCAGCATATTGTAAAGAAAAAGAGGTGATATCAAGTTGGTCTTCTTCTGTCCAAGTATGACTTTCATCAATAACAGACAAATTTTTCTCAGCTAAATTATTTTCTAAAGCGTTGAGAATGAGTCTAGCAATTATATCTTGTTCGGTTTCAGGAAGTTGCTTTATTTGTTTAATGGCTTCTTCAAGTAATTGAGTCATAGTTTTTACCGCTAATCATTATCTATTATACTAGATATAAGACAGCCAGGGAATAAATTCCCTGTCTAAAAGCAAAAGTCGGTTAAAACCGACTCATAAAAAATATCTTTTCCTCTTTGCGTGAGAAAACATTTTAACTTTGATTGGCTATCCAAATTACCAAATTATCAGGTTGTGAAAAATCCAAAAGTGCTTCCGAAAGCTCATCTAAATTTTCACCTGATAATTCTTGAGTTTATGACTCTAACTTTGCAGATTTTGATTGTGATATTTCCTCAAAGCCGCAATAATTTCCCCATTCGCTTCTGGAAAAGTAAAATTATCTAATTCATCCAAACTCACCCAACGAATTTCATCGCATTCTATCGCTTGAGGAACACCCACTAAATGCTGAGAATGATGGACTGTTAAAGTTACTCGTAAATGAGTATAAGTATGATCAATAGTAATTAGATGTTCTCCAACGGCAATTTCTATGCCTAATTCTTCAGAAATTTCTCGTTTAATACATTCTTGAATAGTTTCACCAATTTCAATTTTTCCCCCTGGAAATTCCCATAAACCACCCATTGCACCTGTAGGTAAGCGTCTATCAATTAATATCTGTTTTTGGTCATTCCAAATAACAGCAACACCAATAATTTTATGAGGGATAGAAATACTTTCATTCATATAATTACCAATTATCAATAAATAACAAAAAAAACTCGGTAGATTAATTATATCTCTACTGAGTTGATATTTATTTTGATAATTTTCCTACAAAAATACTATTCAACTTCGCTACTATTAGCTTCTGTTGTTTGCATGACCACATCAAAACCCATTCTTTGTTCTGCATTGCGTAAAAAATAGCCACTAATCATAGCTGATGCTAATAAGCGACCCAAGTTTTCCCGACTAGTAGAAATAGTAATCCCGAATTGTTCAGAAGGTAAATTTCCTAAAAGTCCAATGATGTTCCGTTCCATTACCTGTAAAACTTCCGTAGAAGTGGGTTTAGATAATTGATTAACTGTTTCTGGACTTAACGATTTAACATATTGCCATAATAAATTACTTGTTTCCGACTCACTATTAAAAAATTCTGATACTCGATTAGATTTGTTACTCACCTTTGACCTCCTGTACTGCCACTAGTAACGACGGTATTTGTGACTAGAATAACTTGTAGTTATTGCTTATTCGATCTAGTTGACTATTATATATATAATTCATGTCAACCAATCTAACAGTTTATTCCTTTCGAGGGAGTCGGTTTAACCGTACTCAAATGGGAGTGTTTTTCACCTATTGAGTGATTATGGGTGGGGAAACTCCACCCACAAAGCAAAAAATAACTGACCATTAACTAATAACAACTGACTAACTTGCAAGATACTCATTCATAGTTGCTTTAGATTTGCGAAGTTTGTTTAGTGCTTCCCGTTCAATTTGGCGGACTCGTTCCCGGCTAATATTCAGGATTTCACCAATTTTAGCCAAAGTTAAAGATTGTCCATCTACTAAACCAAAGCGGAGACTAATCACTTCCTTTTGCTGGGGTGTGAGTTCTGACATCATCCGTTCTAAGTCATAAGACAGGGAAGTTTGCATGACAAAATCTTCCGGTGTTGCCCCTGTGTCTTCTAGCATTTCTCCCAGTTCAGTGTCATAGTTATCTCCTAGACGTAAATCTAGAGATAATGGTAGACGGGCTTTTTCTAGGTACTCTCGCACCTGTTTGGGTGTTAAATCTAGTTCTTGGGATAATTCCGCTACTGTGGGCGCACGTCCTAGTCCTTGGGATAGTTGACGCTGGGCTTTTTTAATTTTGTTGAGTTTTTCCGTAATATGAATGGGCAAGCGAATTGTTCGGGCTTTTTCGGCGATCGCCCGAGTAATGGCTTGACGTATCCACCAATAGGCATACGTAGAAAATCTGTATCCTTTGGTAGGATCAAATTTCTCTACACCCCGTTGCATACCAATACTGCCTTCTTGAATGAGATCAAGTAAGTCAACATTACGTTTAATGTACTTTTTGGCAACGGAAACGACTAAGCGGAGATTGGCTTCTACCATTTTCCGTTTGGCTATTTCACCAACTGCGATCGCTTGATTTAATTCTGATACTTCTATATCAGAGGCTGCTGCCCATTGTTCTACAGTTGGTTCATGACCTAACTGGGTAGCCAGACCTTCCCGGATCTCATGCAAGGCAGTAGATCGTTGCACCTGTTTACCATAAAAAATCTCTTCTTCGTGGGTGAGGAGTGGCACACGGCCAATCTCACGCAGGTAAGTCCGCACGAGGTCGGTGGCTGATTGAGCGGTCTTCATGGCGCTACTCTTGGGTAATGGTGGGTTTGCTGATAGGGTCGTTAACGAAATAATGTTTTGAGATTTGTCGCACCCGATAAACTCAGGTTGCCCATATTTGGGTAAATTAGGTACTTCACTGCCAAACGTTACATCTGTCTCCTTGTTTCCACAAGTATCCATAGTTAGATACACAGTAGCAAGTCAAACATTTTTTGTGTTTTCGGGAATATTAATAATTGTAACATTTATGAGAATAATTTGACTATAGGGAAACCCGCACTTCGGCAGTAATTTGAGATCACCTCAGACTCTGAAATTACTGAACGGCATACATTTCCTTAAATAACGGCTAATCCTCTAGCGGAGAAATAGCTTCCTCATATTTGTTAAAATATCTCAATGATAACGATAATGATTTTTTTGTAACAATTGCTTAATAATGTCGGACTATGATTTTTAGGATTATTTTGATGAAGATGAGGAAAACGTCTGAACTATGATTTTTCTGATTATTTTGATTAATATGAGGGATTTTCCCGATAAATCCGCAGGATTCATCATAAAAATCATCAAAGGTCTGAACTATGATTCTTGTGATTCTTTTAATTAAGATGATATATCTGTCGTAAAAATCATAGATTTCTGCGAAAAACTAGCCAAATAATCATAAAAATCATCAAAATCACAAAAATCATAGTTTAGACAATTAACTTCTTGGACAGTATTCTTGGATCACCTTGACATCTAAAGTTGTATTTTGCAGAGAACAGATGGCTGCGGCTGTGGCTCTAGCACCTGCAATAGTAGTAATGATGGGGATTTTGTAGCCTAATGCGGTGCGACGAATTAACTTAGAATCGGCATGAGCTTCTTCTCCAGAAGGTGTGTTGATGATCAGTTGAATGTTGCCGTTTTTAATCGCATCCAGGACATGAGGACGACCTTCATGGAGTTTGAGAACTGATTTTACCTCTAACCCTTGTTCTTGCAAGACTTGGCGTGTCCCTTGGGTAGCCATGATTGTAAAGCCTAACTTAATAAACTCCTTAATGACATCTGCTGCGAGAGGTTTGTCTCTGTCACTCATGGAAACAAATACAGTTCCTTGAAGCGGTAATTTTTCCCCTGCGCCTAATTCTGCTTTGGCAAAGGCGCGACCGAAATCGCTGTCAATACCCATTACTTCGCCAGTTGAGCGCATTTCTGGACCCAAAATGGTATCTGTACCAGGGAACTTACTAAATGGTAAAACCGCTTCTTTGACGGCAATATGAGAGGGAATGACTTCTTTTGTAAATTTCACTTCCTCTAAGGTTTTCCCCGACATAATTAAGGATGCGAGTTTGGCTAATTGTACCCCTGTGGCTTTAGATACAAAGGGAACTGTCCGTGATGCTCTGGGGTTAGCTTCTAAAATATACACTTGGGGAGAATAGCCATTTGCACCGACTACGGCAAATTGAATATTCATCAACCCAACTACAGATAGAGCTTGTGCTAGTTGAACTGTCCATAAACGGATTTGGTTGAGAACGGCGGGAGAGAGGGAAATGGAAGGTAAGGAACAAGCTGAGTCACCAGAGTGAATCCCCGCTTGTTCGATGTGTTCCATTATGCCACCAATGACGACATTACCAGTATGATCGGCGATCGCATCTACATCCACTTCAATGGCGTTTTCTAAGAATTTATCAATTAAAATCGGGTGATCTGGTTCTACTTGCACAGCAAAGGTCATGTAACGTTCTAATTCAGTATCGGAATAAACGATTTCCATCGCCCTTCCCCCCAATACATAACTAGGACGGACTACTACAGGATAACCAATGCGCTTGGCAACAATTAAAGCATCTTCATAGCTTCTCGCCATACCATTAGGTGGTTGGGCGATATTTAATTCTTGCAGAATCTTTTCAAACCGTTCCCTGTTTTCCGCCATATCTATAGAATCGGGAGATGTTCCCCAAATCTTGGTGATACTATTAGCTTTTTGTAAATACTCTTGCAGAGGAACGGCTAATTTTAATGGTGTTTGTCCACCAAATTGGACAATTATCCCCACAGGGTTTTCGGCTTCGATGATGTTGAGAACGTCTTCTTTAGTTAATGGTTCAAAATACAGGCGATCGCTGGTATCGTAATCTGTAGAAACTGTTTCTGGGTTAGAATTGACCATAATTGTTTCATACCCGGCATCATGTAGAGAATATGCAGCATGACAACAACAATAATCAAACTCAATTCCTTGACCAATGCGGTTTGGACCACCACCCAAAATCATCACCTTGGGTTTATCTGTTGGTAATACTTCCGTTTCTTCTTCGTAGGTAGAATAGTAGTATGGAGTCAGGGCTTCAAATTCAGCAGCACAGGTATCAACGGTTTTGTAAACGGGGATAACTTCTAGCTGTTTGCGATATGTGCGAACTTCGTCTTCTTTGGTTTTTGTAGCATAAGCTATTTGGCGATCGCTAAATCCATTTCTTTTTACATCATACATTTGCGCTTTTGTCAACTGTTTTAAGGGCGTGCGCTTGAGAAATTTTTCTATTTCTAAAATTTCTTGCAATTTATCTAAAAACCAAGGGTCAATTGCTGTCAGTTCGTAGATTTCTTCATTACTCATTCCCAGCTGCATAGCATGACGTACAGAAAAGATGCGTTCTGGGTTAGGAGTCCGCAATTGGGCGCGAATTTGTTCACCACTGGGCAATTTTTCGGCTTTATCACAACCCCAACCAGCGCGTCCGGTTTCTAGGGAACGTAAGGCTTTTTGAAAGGATTCATTGAATGTCCGGCCAATGGCCATTGCTTCTCCCACAGACTTCATTTGTGTTGTGAGGACGGAATCAGAACCGGGAAACTTTTCAAACGCAAACCGGGGAATTTTCGTAACCACATAGTCAATTGTCGGTTCAAAGGAAGCGGGGGTTTTTTTGGTGATATCGTTTTGTAGTTCATTCAAAGTGTAACCCACCGCTAACTTCGCCGCGATTTTGGCAATGGGGAAACCTGTAGCCTTGGAAGACAAAGCCGAACTGCGGGAGACGCGGGGGTTCATTTCAATTACCACCACATCACCATTGACGGGATTTACGGCAAACTGAATATTAGAACCGCCGGTTTCCACACCAATTTCCCGGATAATTTTAATTGCCATATCCCGTAACCGTTGATATTCTTTATCAGTTAGGGTTTGGGCGGGGGCGACGGTGATAGAATCTCCTGTATGAATCCCCATAGGGTCGAGATTTTCGATAGAACAGATAATCACGACGTTATCAGCTAAATCCCGCATTACTTCTAATTCATACTCTTTCCAACCCAATAAAGATTGGTCAATGAGAATTTGGGAAACGGGACTAGCATCAATTCCTACTTGTGCCATTTCTTCAAATTCTTCTTGATTGTAGGCGATACCGCCACCAGTCCCCCCCATTGTAAAGGCTGGACGGATAATTAAAGGATATGTGCCAATTTGCAGAGCGATCGCTTTTGATTCGTCTAAAGTGGAAGCTGTACCACTGGGACATACTGCAACCCCAATTTTAGCCATTGCTTCATTAAACAGTTTCCGGTCTTCGGCTTTTTCAATTGCGGGTAATTTTGCACCAATTAACTCGACGTTGTATTTCTCCAAAACGCCATTTTTGGCTAACGCTACAGCCAAGTTGAGGGCGGTTTGTCCTCCCATTGTTGGCAATAAAGCATCTGGACGTTCTTTGGCAATGACTTTTTCCACTATTTCCGGTGTCAACGGTTCAATATAGGTGCGGTCGGCGGTTTCCGGGTCGGTCATGATTGTCGCTGGGTTGGAGTTTACCAGCACGACTTCATAGCCTTCTTCTCGCAAGGCTTTACAGGCTTGAGTTCCAGAGTAGTCAAATTCACAGGCTTGACCAATCACAATTGGTCCTGAACCTAACAGGAGAATTTTTTTGAGGTCTTGACGACGGGGCATAGTTTTTACCTTAGATGACAAAAATACAAATCTTGACTATTTTAAGGGTCTTTACGCCTCATCATGCCATTCATTATTAACTTTTCCGGGTTTTGATGACGGTAAGGGGAAGGATTTATAGATATGGGGGATTTTTGGTACTGGTTTTTACGTTTTTTCTCGGCGTTGCATAATTTAAGTATGAATTAAGCTCACGCAAAGGCGCAAAGGCGCAAAGGTAAGAGTTTGAAAAATTAAAGCAAGAGAATTTTATGTCTAAATTCTGAGTTTATTTAATTGTTATGGATTATAACAATAAGACTTCACAGATAATTAATTTATCTTTCTTTATCTGCGTTCATCTCCGTTCATCTGCGTTTGATAATTTATTGTTAGATATATAAAATATGTAATAAAAATAATTGGTTTTAAGTCCTAATATAAAGAATGGCAGAAAGGATAGGTTACACCTCTCTGCCAAAATTATTAATTTTGTAAAATTCTCAATTACTAAAATTTATTTAGTCTTGATTTAGTTGAATCGAGATTATCAAAAGTTTAATTTTCAGCCCGTTGCACAAAACCTAATGTTAAACTATCTTTAGCTAAAAAGTGAGCTAGATGATAAGCTCTCTCTTCAGTTTTTAAGAGAATTTTCTCGTATAAATAGCGTGTACCTCTATCGCCTAAACTTTCAGCCTGTGCAGCTTGGCGGCGAATTACACCAATTAATGCTTGTTCGGCAACTAGGTCATTTTCTACCATCTTTCGGGCAGAAAATACGCCATCTACTTCTGTTTCAAAACAGCATAATTCAGCTAATTTAGTGAAACTTGCTGCGGGGATGCCACCCAAACCATTTAAGCGCTCGCCAATTTCGTGGATGTGATCTTGTACTTCTTTGTAGCTGGCGTTAAAGAATTCATGCAGTGAATTGAATTCTGCACCTTCAACCACAAAATGATGTTTTTGGTATTGTAAATATAATGCCTGAAAACTAGCTAATACGACATTAAATCCTTCGACAACTGGCGCAGTGACACTGTGATCTAGTAAGACGGGATTGTCATAAACCTGACCAAAGTTGTGTAATATAGTTTGCGTATCAGACATGGTTCTCCTCTTTTTTTTACAGTTATGATTTTTAACTGCTTACTCCTCACATATTAGCATTTTCAAAATAAAATCAAGGCTACTAAATCTAAAAAACTTTGGCATTATTAGCAATCGTAAGTATCAATTTTTTTTCATATATCTGTGCTTAAAGATATATATTTGGTATTTATCTTGACTTCAATCTCAAAGTGTGCATATCTCTCAACAAAGAAAAAATGAGATTTTTTCTCAAAATTAATGACAATATTTTGCAGTTAGTGTATTCTAAAGAAAGAAGCTAAACTCCGACTAACTCGCAAATTTAGGCTGTGGGTTTCTAGTTTTACTGCAACTTTATGGCATTTTGAGGGCTACTCGCTTGAAATCTTTCAGTTCAGACACAGATAGAAAGCACGTTATTGATATAAATTGGGCAGACCGTTGGCAGGTTTATCAACGCTTACAAGAATTAGATATAATTTGTGTTTGTGAGACTAATCAGCCTTTAACCGTAGAAATAAATAACCCTGCCGCAGCTATTCAGCTTTGGAGTGTAATTCAACAATTCACTGCTTCTCGTCAAGACTTGATTGGGAATCTTGAAAATTGTTGGCGTTGTCGTTACCAAAAATTTTAGTGAGAAAAATAGGTTAAAAAATGAATATATCTACTAATTCAGCAGTCACAGAATTTTGTTTTGAAGGCAGATTTCTAGATTTTGTGATTAAGGATGGATATAAGCTGAAAGGATTGTTATTAGGGACTTCTGAGTGTGAATATTATATAAAATTAGCCAAGCATTTACGGAGTGCTTTTGATTTACGGTTAGCTAAAGGGACTTGGCTGCAAGTTGTGGGGACAAAACAATATAATCCGAAAAAAGATCAGGTAACTCTCGTAGCAGAAAGAGTTATGGCTGCAAGTTCTGATATGGGAATAGTTGCAGCACAGAATCAAATTAAGACGAAACCTGCTAAAACACAAACAATTTTAGTTTGTCAAAAATCTGATTGTATGAAACGTGGTGGTAAAGCTTTATGTCAAGCTTTGGAGTCGGAGTTAATAAACAGCGGGTTAGAAAATTCAGTCACGATTAAAGGTACTGGCTGTATGAAAAACTGTAAATCTGGTCCTAATTTAGTTATGCCCGATAAAACTCGTTATAGTAAAATTCAAGCTGCCCAAGTTCCCGCTTTAATAGATAAGCATTTTTCTGATAAAAGTCAGGACAAAGCAAAAAATATGCCAGAAAATATACACACTCTTGTTAAAGTTTAGTTATCTTGAGGATGCAATACGATTGAGGGCGCAGTCCCTGCGCCCCTACAGGCTTTACAATTTGCGCCTGACTCGGTGACTCCTTGACAACTACAACTTATTTTTAGTAGGGATAATAATCATCGAGAAATAAGGTACATCAAGAGGGTCAACTTCGTCAAGAGGTAATATGCGCTGTTGTGTAGTTGTAGCGCGTTCAATGTATCTAGCCCGTGAAGCTAGTCCTAATTCATGGAGAATATCCCTGACTTTGAGAAAATGGCGACCAAGTTTCATAATAGCCGCCGCGTCAGTGGCTAGGAGTTGGCTAATTAAGGCTTCTCTGGGTAATGGTGCAGGTAAAACTGTGAGGACATCATTGTAATAGGTAAATGGTAAACCTAAAGCCACGGGACAAGCCATGAGAGAGGAAACTCCGGGGACGACTTCTGTTTTATACTTATCAGCCAATCTAGTAAAAAGATACATAAAAGAACCATAGAAAAACGGATCTCCTTCACAGATAACCACTACATCCCGACCTGCTGCTAAATGGTCAGCAATGGGTTGAGTTTCTTGGTCATAGATAGATTTAGCCTTTTCTGGTTCTAAGGCGCGAGGAAGATGAAAGGCTACCTCAATCTGACTATGATCCAAGTATGGAGAGACAATTTTTCTGGCGATACTTTCTTTATTTGTTGCTGATTGATAAGCAATAACTGGGGCAGAACGGAGGAGACGCAAGGCTTTTAAGGTGATGAGTTCAGGGTCTCCAGGTCCCACACCAATTCCATAAAGACGACCTCCAGCGTTATTCATTATTCTTCCTCACTAGCTAAGGCGTTAACAGCAGCAGCAGCGATCGCACTTCCGCCCCGTCTTCCATGTAAAGTTAAAAATGGTACGTTGCGGCTATCTGCGGCTAATGCGGCTTTTGATTCGGCTGCACCCACGAAACCAACAGGAAAGCCCAAGATTAACGCCGGTCGAGGAACTCCCTCGTCTAGCATTTCTAATAACCTAAATAGGGCTGTAGGTGCATTCCCAATCACCACAATTGCCCCTTCTATGTGGAAACGCCAGAATTCTAAAGCTGCTGCTGACCTTGTATTTCTTAATCTTTTGGCTAGTTGTGGTACTTCTGGATCATTGAGGGTGCAAAGAACTTTATTATTTTTGGGTAATCTTTTTTTGGTAACACCTTCGGCTACCATGTAAGAATCACACAAAATCGGTGCGCCGGCAATTAGGGCTTTTTTCCCGGATGCTACCGCTGTAGATGAATATTCTAAGTCTTTGACAATATCCGTCATTCCACAGGCATGAATCATGCGAACAGCAACTTTTGCTACATCTTCAGGGAATCTTTCGAGATTGGACTCTGACCGAATAATTTCAAAGGAATTACGATATATTTCGCTACCATCACGGATGTAATCAAACATGATATTTTCAGGTTGTAAAGGTTAAATTGGGCGTTGTTTGGCTAAATAGTTGATTTAATTGATGGCTATGACGATCAATAAATTGTCCAAAAGTTTCGTGTAAACTTAGACGTTGTTTTTGATACACTGCCAGCATTTCTTGAATCAAAATCGGAATTTTCGCTATAGTCACATATTCATAAAGTAAATGACCAAGAACATACACTTGATAAGCGGGAAAAGTTGCTTTTACGGTTTCTGTAATAATACCAAGTAAGGTAATATCAGCTTGAGTGTGTTGAGCGCAAGATTTACTGCAACCACTAAAGTGAATATTCACAGGTGAGTCTAGAATCATCAGATTTTCTAGGTATTTTGCCAAGTTTATGGCATCATCTTTAGTTTCTGTGGCCGCAGCAGCACAACCCTTTTTACCGGAACAAGCTACTAGGAAACTTTTGATGTTGGTTGGTGATGAGTTTAAACCTAAATTGGCAATTTGTTGATCAACTTCGCTAATTTGATTTTGGGGAATATCGGTTAATAGTAAGTTTTGCCAAGGTGTTAACCTGATATTATCATCGCCATACCTTTTGGCAATATTAGCTAAACCCCTAATTTGCGAAGTTTCTAATCTTCCCAGGGGTAAGACTATGCCGATATAATATAATCCGGTTTGGCGTTGGGGATAAATACCAATATGAGTTTTTTCTCGCAGAGGCGCGGAGGCGCAGAGAGGAGTTTTTGTAAAGTTCAATATATCTGAGTTGAGGTTTTCTTGGATTTGATGAAGATATTCTTTGACTGTGATCTTATTGATTATTTCTCGTAAGCGTAGTTTACGGCGGTTTCTAGTATCTATGTGTTTGAGGTAAGTTTGCGCTAAGGCTGCTAAAGCTGTTGTTGTCTCTTCTGGTTTGAATAAGATTCCTGTATCCTGTGCTGGTTGTCCTTTTTCTCCATAACTGAGATATAACCGCAAATATACATTACGGTTAATTATTTCTGCTGCCAATATAATATCATTGGGTTGATATTTTACAGCAACTTTGCCTCCACCATCAAAGCAAACGCTAAATTTTGCCGATAATTCGGAAAGTTGAGAATGTGCGGTAATATATTGTTCCCAGGCTTTCACTAAGGGACGAGTATCTAGTAATTCTTCACCATCAATACCCGCTGTGGGATTGGTCATGATGTTGCGGATATGATCTATTTTGGCATTGGTAGAGGCTAAACCTAATGCTTGTAATTTTTTCAGAACCTCAACATTTATGCTGTTTTTAATTTCTCTAATTTGAATATTGGCGCGGTTAGTAATATCAATATAACCACTGCCATAATTATCAGCAATATCTGCGATCGCCTGAAATTGGTTATAATTGATGATTCCCCCTGGTATTCTCAACCGATAAAGAAGACCATCCTGGGCGGCTGTGTTGTAAAATAATCCTGGACAAGCGGTAAATGGAATTTGCAAAATCATGACTCCTTCTCTGTGTGACGCAGAGACAGAACGGAAGTGAACACTTGAGAGTTAGCATTCTGACTTACTCAATTTGGGATTCTGGATTTTTAGTTAAACTCCAATCATCTCTAAATTGCTTTACAGTTGCGGCACAGTCCCGGAATTGAACCGAAGTTTCCTAACTCTAAGATTTAGTAGCTTACCATGAGATGGTATTTTTGGCTATTGTCCATAAATTTTGTTTCGCGCAAAGGTGCAAATGCAAGAGTTTAATTCCATACTTTACAAATTTAATCAAACCTCTTTGTGAAGAGGTGCGTTGGTAAACGCACCCTAGAAAATATTAACTGTCAGTTTTCATTTTCCAATCTGGTTTGACTACCTGACGACTTCTAGCAATTACCAAAGAATCATCTGGGACATCTTCTGTCACCGTTGAACCTGCGGCTATGTAGACATCATTACCGACAGTAATAGGTGCAACTAACACAGTATTAGAACCGATTTTGCTGCGATCGCCTATAGTTGTTCTATGTTTCTTCACACCGTCATAATTAGCAGTGATTGTCCCCGCACCGACATTGACCTGAGTTCCGGTTGTGGTATCGCCTAAATACGATAAGTGTGCTACATTAGTGCGATCGCCTAATTGGGCATTTTTCAACTCCACAAAATTACCAATTCTGCAACCTACACCCACCTCAGCGTGACCACGTAAATGTGCGTAAGGTCCAATTCGAGTTTGAGATTGAATCACACTATCTGTAATTACAGAATAGAGAACCGTGACATTTTCACCCAATTCACTATTCTCAATTAAACTTCCCGGACCAATGCGACTACCAGCTTGAATCACCGTCCTTCCTCGCAAATGAGTTTGCGGTTCAAGAATCACATCCGGCTGTAATTCTACCGTTTCATCAATAGTAATACTTGCCGGATCAATTAACGTCACACCTGCTAACAACCATTTTTCCTTAATCCGTTTTTGTAAAATATCATTAGCAGTTGCTAATTGCAATCTATCATTAATTCCCAAAATTTCTTGATTATCTTTCACATCTACAGCCATTACCTTACCAACTTGAGTAACAGCATCAGTTAGGTAATATTCTTTTTGAGAATTATTAGCTTGCAAATCTGGTAAAATCTTAGCCAAATCAGGCCAATGAAAACAGTAAATACCAGCATTTACCCGATCATTTTCTCTTTGATTAGGAGTACAATCTTTATCTTCAACTATTTTTTGGACAATACCCTCACTATTCCGAAAAACCCTACCATAACCTTGAGGATTTGCTAGTTGTGCAGTCAGAATAGTACAGGAATTTTGATTTTCTTGGTGAGTTTGTAAGAGGTTTTTTAAAGTTTCTGTCCGTAACAAAGGTACATCACCATTTAAAATCAATAAATCCCCAGTATAACCCTCTAAATGGGGAAGTAATTGTTGGATAGCATGACCTGTGCCTAATTGTACAGCCTGTTCTACAAATTCCACACCATAAATAGAATCCATAGCTGTTTTTACTTCTGTGGACTGATAACCAACAATCACTAACTTACGGGCAGGTGAAAGAGGTTCAGCACTTTCAATAACGCGTTCAACTAAAGATCTTCCACCCAAGGAATGTAAAACCTTGGGTAGATTAGATTTCATTCTTGTGCCTTTTCCAGCGGCGAGAATTGCTACAACAACCATAATTAAATATCAGTGAATTGGTGATAAATACTTTTTTGATTAACTCCCTTCCACGCCAGATCATATCAGTTAATCATGGCTAACTGTTGACTGTTCAGGCAAAATCTCCTGCGGTGTTGACGATCTTAACCACCTTTTGCGCCATTGTGAACTTGATTCCAATGTAGAGACTTGAATTTCTTCTTGTCGTCGCTTGAGTATCATTGCCGCGGTATCACTCAAATTAGGATCTCGATAAGGAATAGCAGCACGAGTTCGTAAATGTTCTGCTTCAGTTTGGGAAAGAGGCGGCAAATAGGATATAGTTGATTCCTCTTCATGTTGAGGATGTCCCGCAATAGTCCCCGGAGTCCGTCTTCCTATCGGTGGAGTAGAACTGACAACCAAACCCGCAGCTAACAGCGCAGTCCGTACCGCCGCAGCACAGGAATAAGTAGCTAGTAACCCATTCTCATGCAAGCATTCGGATACTTTTTGTATAAATTCCAGAGTCCATAATTGTGGACATTGCGGAGGTGAAAAGGGGTCAAGAAAAATTGCATCTGCTTGAAAGCCTGATTCATGTACTTGGAGGATTAAGTTTCTAGCATCACCAATTAGTAAAGTAGCTTGCAAATAATCTATGTGGATTTGATGTTCAAACGCTATTTGAGTTAAAATTTTTATATATTTGTCGTCCCAACCATTAAATAACTGATGGTTAATTGCCGCTTGGGGGACAATGGGATTTAGTTCTAACCCAATCAATTCCACATGGCAACGAGGATTTACTTGCCAAATTGTCTGTAAAGCTGCCGCTGTGTTGTATCCTAGACCATAACAAATATCTAACAGCCGCACAAATCCCGTTTCGGCTAATATTGGTAATCGAGTCGGAATCGCAAATTTCAGTAAACTTTCCTGTTTTGCTCCATAGTGACTATGAAAGGCTTCATTAAACTCTGTGGAAAAAAAGGTAAAAGAACCATCTTGCGTTTGTTGGGGTGTAAACATTTTAGGAGTCAGGAGTGCAGGATGTAGGGGCGCAGGGCCTGCGCCCAGTCAGGAGAAAGAAGAAAGAAGAAAGAAGAATAGTTTTCACCAATTACCAATTACCAATTACCCATGAATAATCAATTTATTGTTTCTCCAGAATGGCTGTTTGAAAATCTCAATAATTCTCAAGTTATGATTGTTGATTGTCGGTTTTCTTTAGCTGATAACCAATTAGGAAAACAACAGTATCAAACTAATCATATCCCAGGCTCTTATTATTTAGACTTAAATCAAGATTTATCTAGTCCTGTGCAAGAACATGGGGGCAGACATCCTTTACCAAATATCACAGAATTAGCTGAAAAGTTATCAGCAATTGGGGTAAATTCCCAAAAAACTTTAGTAGTAGCTTATGATGATTCTCGCTTGGCTTTTGCCTCTCGTTTATGGTGGTTATTGCGGTATTTAGGACATGAACAAGTAGCTGTTTTAGATGGCGGTTTTGACCGTTGGCAAAAAGCGGGTTATGCCGTTACAGATGTCATTCCTACTGCGGAAAGAGGAATATTTATTCCCCAATTACAAGCAGATAAAGTTGTAGATTTTACTTATATTAAAAATCACCAAGATAGTCAAAATGTGGTTTTAATAGACTCTAGGGAAGGAGAACGTTATCGTGGAGAAAAAGAACCAATTGATAAAATTGCTGGACATATTCCCGGTGCTGTTAATTATCCTTGGCAAGAAGTAACGGACGCTTATGGGTGCCTAATTCCCCAGTTAGAACAATCTCAACGGTGGCAAAATATAGATACAAATAAAGAAATTTTAGTTTATTGTGGTTCTGGTGTCACAGCTTGTGTAAATTTACTTTCTTTAGCCATAGCTGGAATTCCCACCGCTAAACTTTACGCTGGTAGTTGGAGTGATTGGATTAGTTATTAGTCAATTCTCAGATCCCCGACTTCTTCTTTGATAATGTCAATAAATGATGAATCAATCCTAGAAGTCGGGGATCTGGTTTTATATTTTTAGTTGTCAGCTACGCTAGATTAAATCTAGGCAATCTGACTATATATAGTTCAACAGCCTATTTTTAGTTAAAAAAGTAGAAATTTATGACTTTTGATTACGACTTGTTTGTGATTGGTGCTGGTTCTGGGGGTTTGGCTGCTTCTAAACGGGCGGCTAGTTATGGTGCAAAAGTGGCGATCGCCGAATATGATTTAGTTGGTGGTACTTGCGTAATTCGTGGTTGTGTCCCCAAAAAACTCATGGTTTATGGTTCTCACTTCCCCGCCCAATTCCAAGAAGCCGCCGGTTATGGTTGGACAGTAGGAGATGTAAAATTTGACTGGGAACATTTCATCACATCCATAGATAAAGAAGTTAACAGACTATCAGCACTTCACATCAGCTTTTTAGAAAAAGCCGGAGTAGAATTAATTTCCGGTCGCGCTACCTTCATAGACCCCCACACAGTTGAAGTCAATGGAAAACAATATACAGCCGCGAAAATTTTAATTGCTGTCGGTGGTCGTCCCATTAAACCAGACATACCAGGTATAGAACATGGTATTACTTCCAATGAAATCTTCCACCTGAAAACTCAACCCAAACATATCGCTATTATTGGTTCTGGTTATATCGGTAGTGAATTTGCCTGTATCATGCGCGGTTTGGGTTCAGAAGTCACCCAGATTATCCGCAAAGAGCAAATTTTGAATGGTTTTGATCAGGATATTTGCACCAGTATCCAAGAGGGAATGAGTAATCATGGCATTCGCATTGTTGCAAATACTGAGGTGACAGCCATAGAAAAAGTGGACGCAGGACTGAAATTAACTTTATCTGGAGACAATCAAGAACCAATCATTGCTGATGTATTGTTAGTAGCAACCGGTCGCAGTCCTAATATTGAAGGATTAGGCTTAGAAAATGCCCAACTTGATTGTGTTCCCAGTTCTGAAGAAGAACCAGGATACAGCACCTCAAATGCAATTCCCGTCAATGAATATAGTCAAACTTGCCAACCCCATATTTATGCTGTTGGTGATGTCACAGACCGCCTAAATTTAACCCCCGTCGCCATTGGTGAAGGACGTGCCTTTGCTGATACTGAATTTGGCAACAACCGCCGCGAATTTAGTCACGAAACCGTTGCTACGGCCGTATTCACCACCCCAGAAGCGGCAACAGTCGGGTTAACAGAAGCCCAAGCTAGAGACAAATTCGGTGATGATAACATCAAAATTTATCGTACCAGCTTCCGCCCCATGTACTACACTTTGGCAGGTAAGCAAGAAAAAACCATGATGAAGCTAATAGTAGATACTAGCACTGATAAAATTCTAGGCGCTCACATGGTGGGAGATAGTGCCGCAGAAATTATTCAAGGTGTCGCTATTGCAGTAAAAATGGGTGCAACCAAAGCTGATTTTGATGCCACTGTAGGTATTCATCCCTCCGCAGCAGAGGAATTTGTCACTATGAGATAATTGTATTTGGTAGGGGTTTAGCAGTGCTAAACCCTGACAATTGTGATAGATTTAGTTTGCGTATATTTCATCAAAGTGAAAACTATTGGTATTTAGTTTCAGCCAATTTTTCTTTAATTAAGTTCTCCACTTGCTGCAACTCATGATTTGATTTTGGTATATCAAAAATCTCGCTGGGAGTTTCTGAAGCAAAACGATCAATAAATGCATGAAATGCTGCTTTATCATTGGGGTGAGCAATTATATAAGCTCTTAATTCAGTTTTAGTCATGCTAATAAAGTTAGGTATAATCACAAAAACCTCCATAAACCATTAGGATATATTTCTATTTCTATGTTATCTCCTGCCAAGATAAACAGATTACCTGTGCGCTCATCTAAACGGACGATGAAAATAGGTGTAAATGTATTTGTCAAGGTTTGACAGAGAATAACACATCTAATACTTTGTTCGGAAGTTGGCAAGATATATTTATCTCCTAATTATATAACTTAAATAATTATATTGCATCAAGGTTGATAACCGCTATAAAGGCGTGATATTATTTTCTTTGAATAAATGATGATAACAAATGATCAAATTTATAGACTTATTTAGTGGTACAGGTGGATTTAGATTAGCAATTGAAAAGATTTGTCATATTTATAAAATTGATTCTCAATGTGTTTTTTCCAGTGATATTGATATAAATGCCCAGAAAATCTATTCAGAAAACTTTGAAGAAACACCCATAGGAGATATTACAAAAATTGACGAAAATGATATTCCTGACCATGACATATTATTAGGTGGTTTTCCTTGTCAACCCTTTAGCATTTGTGGAGAACTAAAAGGATTTGAAGATACCAGAGGAACATTATTTTTTGATATTGCCAGAATTATTAAAAATAAACAACCGTCAGCCTTTATATTAGAAAATGTCAAACAATTACAAGGACATCAACAGGGGCAAACATTAAAAATAATTATTAATACCTTAAAAGAATTAGGCTATTATACAGATTATAAAATTCTCAATGCTCTTAATTTCGGTTTACCACAAAAACGAGAAAGAATTTTAATCGTCGGCTTAAAAAATAAAAATCATTATCATAACTTCAACTGGCCATTAATTAAAATGCCCATGCAGCCCTTATCAGAAATATTAGAAAAATCTGTTTCTGAATTTTATTATGCTTCCGAAAAAATTCGCCAAAATCGGTTACAAAAAGTCAAACCTGAACAAAAATATGATCAACCAACAATATGGCATGAAAATAAATCTGGTAATATTAGTATATATCCTTATTCTTGTGCATTGAGAGCAGGAGCATCTTATAATTATTTATTAGTCAATGGAGAAAGAAGATTAACCGAAAGAGAAATGTTGAGGTTGCAAGGTTTTCCAGAATCTTATAAAATAGTGGGCAGTTACCAAACTATGCGAAAATTAACTGGTAATGCGATCGCTATTCCTTGTGTTGCTACTGTGATTGATTCTGTAATTAATGCAATATTAGTAAATCTGAATGTTAAAAAAATTTCTCATTCCCATACTCTGTATGGGAATGAAGTCTAGAAAGCTCTGCCTTAATTTTCTCGTTTTTCTCGTTCCCATACTCTGTATGGGAATGAATTATAGAAGGCTCTGCCTTCATTCTCCATAACAGTAGAGGCAGAGCCTCTGTGATAGTATTCCCAGTCAGAGACTGGGAACAAGATATATAATCACCAATTATCAATCAATGACAAATGCTTAAATTTATTCGTTCCGATTTATCCCAACTTAACGCTTATAAAGCTCATCCTGGTAGTGATAGTGCTGAACCAGTCGCTATCCAATTTGACAGACTAGATACTAATGAAAGTCCCTTAGATTTACCATCGGAAATCAAAGAAAAATTAGCTTGGACTTATCAACAACTTATTGAAACTAATCGTTATCCCGATGGTGGACACGAATCTCTCAAAAATGCCATTTCCCAGTATGTAAATGAATCAGCGAATCTAGCAAATTCAGCTTTCACCGCTGCGAATATTTCCGTCGGTAATGGTTCAGATGAATTAATTAGATCCCTATTAATTGCTACTTGTTTAGGGGGAGAAGGCTCTATATTAGTCGCCAATCCTACCTTTTCCATGTATGGAATTTTAGCTCAGACTTTAGGCATTCCTGTAGTTACAGTAGGCAGAAATCACAGCAACTTTGAAACTGATTTAACAGCCGCAAAATCGGCAATTTCCCAAACACAAAATCCGCCCATTCGCGTCGTTTTTGTTGTTCACCCCAATTCCCCTACCGCTAATTCTTTAACAGCAGCGGAACTAGAATGGTTAAAAAGTTTACCAGAAGAAATTTTAGTAGTCGTTGATGAAGCTTACTTTGAATTTAGTCAAAGGACTTTAGCCGGTGAATTATTACAACATCCTAACTGGATTATATTACGCACCTTTTCTAAAGCCTTTCGTCTTGCCGCCATGCGTGTAGGTTATTGTATCGCTCATCCAGAGGCGATCGCAATTTTAGAAAAAGTTCGTCTTCCCTACAATCTTCCCAGTTTTTCCATCGCCGCCGCCCTCATGGCATTAGAAAATCGGCAACTTTTGCTAGAGTCAATCCCCCAAACCCTCAGCGAAAGAACGAAAATGATCACAGCCTTATCTGCACACCCAACCCTGGAAATTACACCCAGCAGCACCAACTTTATTTACTTGCGGATTAAAACCGATGACTCTCAATTATCAACCACCGTTTTAACAAATCTCAACCAAAAACTGAGAAATCAAGGGACTCTGATTAGACTTTTACCCAATGGCTTAAGAATCACTATCGGTACACCCGCAGAAAACACCCGCACCCTGGAGCGAATACAAGCATTATTGTAAAAGTAGCAACTAATTACCACTCATTTATATCCGGTATCAATGCCTACACGACGAACAATCGTTACAGTTTGTGTTAACACACCTACTAACATTGCAAAAGCCTCATCTGGGATACAAGCCACTATTTCAGACGGGAAAAATACCTCAAACTGATCAAGAATCTTTTGTACTCGTTCTTTAGCAATCGGACTCTCCGTAATTTGTTTAATTAAACGTATCCATTGTCGCCTAAGCAAATAAGCTTTCTGACGATCTTCATGGGATTCAGGAGTCAACAAAGAAAGATTGCCTATGGGTAAAATCCCTTGGCAATCACTATCATGATCTCCACCAATCGCTGCTCCAGGTCCGGCAAACTCCGCATGATATTCTTTAAAAAGTATTAACCCATTCCTTCTCCGACTATTAACCATAAAAACCTTGCCACCATGAATTAGTGTGAGGAGATTAGAGCCATTAAATTGCCCATTTCCATCTGGCATGATAATTTGGTTAATAACACTGTTTTGAATGTGATAGTTTGATATACTGTTCTCTGATATTACTTGAACAGTATCATTTATTTCAGAAATAAACACGCACTTTTAGTTATTTTAATTATCCTATTCTATGGGATTAATGCTGGATTTCAATCAATCCAGAGTCAATACTCCTCGGTTAAGCCTAAAAAGTCATTATCCGGTAGGTTGGGTTGTGGAACGTATCCCTGACGGGAGGCGTATCCCTGCGAACTGCTTGCAGCAGCGCTTCGCTATCGCCGGAGGCATCAGCCATAGCCCAACATTATCAAGGATTTGGTTGGGTCTTGCTGTCGCTCAACCCAACCTACATTTCCTTAACTTTACTTTCCGTTACTTAGAGGGTGTTTGAAAAAGTTGTCTGTGAGGGCTAGAAGTATGGCTAACGCCACGCTACGCTATCAGGAGGATTTAGAAGAAGTTATAAGTAATATCAAGTCTGGAAAATTGAGCGATTTTTGATGCTATGAGATATTTTTCTTGCACCTCATTTACCTTTTATACAGATGAAACTCTTCATGTGTCTGGGTTGTAGGTTTATATGGCTAACGCCACGCTACGCTATCAGCAAACCCTACTTAGGCACTTTCATGAAATCCAAAATGTGACTTTCTTCTGCCTTCCTTCTCTCCGACTTCTCCTATATACGTTTATGCAGTAATATCTCCCGTGAGCGATTAAGGAAAAGCGCATCCCAGGGAGATTCAACCTTATGTACGCGATATGCCAACTTAAAATAAAGCTGACGGGCATGATGATTATGTTCCAAAACGTGGAGATATAAATCTTGAAATCCCCATTCCTGGGAAATTTGCTCACAGCGAATCAATAAACTAGAGCCTACACCCAGTCTACGGCAACCCGGATCAACAGCTAAATTAGATATATAAGGGAAACCCGGATTTACACCAATCCAAGGATAATTACCCCTAACACTCATTTCTATAGTTCCCATAATTTTCTGATTTTCAGTGGCAGTATCAACAGCAACTAAACAAATATGATGGGGTGTGGGAGAATTGAGCCGATGCCTTAGATCCTCATAAATACCTATACGAAACAAAGGGAAAGCCCAACTCCACAAACCTTCTTGGGAGTGAAAGCTTTCAGCCACAATTTGGGCAATACTTATTAGATCATCAGGTGTAGCTACGCGAATTTGGAGTTTTCCAATAGTTAGAGTCGCAGTTTCTCGGTTTACTGGGGGTTGGGTAGGGTTAAAAAACCAGGATTTCAAAGCTAGTTAGGGATTAATTTGATTGATTGCAGGAATAAGGTTGAAAGCCTTTTGGTGGCTGTTAATCCACAATATACTAGTACAACACGGCATAAATAAACCAACCATTCTAAATCGTTAAAAAGCCTATACTGTCTTCGTTTTGACTTTTGACTTTTGACTTCCGCCCTGCGGTACTAGCCACTCAGCGGCTTGGCTCCCTGAGAGAGTGAAGGTTCATTACATATTTCAGTTTTTTCTGTTCACCTACCTAGTTAGGATAACTTATTAATAACGTAGTAAAATCTATCTAAACTAGATATTTTAGCGGATGAGAGCTAAAAATTTTCCTAATTGAGAACTGGAGAGGCTGATAAGATAAATACTGAGTAGTGGATATGGGAATAATAACCTATAATGATCGCCATGTTCACCAGCCTGAAAGTAAGAAACTTCCGATTAAAAAAATATCCGGCTCTTGCGTCTCTTTTATGGTGATTGAGGATTGATTGTTACAAAACCCTTATGGGACAAAGGTTATAAACAATTATCCCCATATTTTTAATGAAATGCTCACACAATGCGGCTGCCAATGATTTTGAACCAGGTTTGTAGTTATTCACTCCCCCCCTCTAAAATTATCGAAATCCTTGATCTCTCTTTAAAGATAGGGGGGAGTGTGAACAGTTACCCAGATTTTCTATAAAAAGAACCGAAGAACTAGTAGTCTGTCAACCCGAAAATGACGGGTGAAGGCAAGCAGAGGGAGAAGAGAGGCACCGGGGGCAGGGGAGGGAAGAACAGAAGTTTTTTCCGCTCATTACCCGTCAAAATAAATTTGACGAACTACTAGAATATTCAAGTTTTGAATTAACATGATGCCAACGTTGATCAATAATCATTTAAGCGATAGTTCGATTACATCTCAACCATTGAGACGACATAGTGATCCACCTTGGTTATGGACTGTTGTATGTATTGGTTCTGTCTCTATTCATTTGTTAGTATTTTGGTTAATGCGTTCATCTAATGAATTTCAAGCTTGGTTTCCTCGCTCTAACCAAAGTTCGATTCCCATTGATATTATTGAAATTGCTTCCGAACCAAAATCCACAATTAAACATCAATCAACAACTCCAAAGATTAAACCGCAATCTTCTTTTTCATCTTCACCAAAATCACCACCCACTACACCCAACAATCAAAATGATGGTGAGATAATTTCTAAAATTCATTTAACAGAACAAGATAAAACTCAAAAGCCTGAAGTTAAAAAGCCTGAAGTTAGAAAAATTGAAGTTAAAAAGCCTGAAGTTAGAAAAATTGAAGTTGAAAAACCTGAACCTGAAAAAACCGAAGTTGAAAAACCACGAGTTAGACAACAATTCTATCCCACAAACCCAATACCAGAAGCAACACCAGAAGCAACACCAATAATTCCAGATAGTGAACTTCCCTGGAATCGTCGTCAAGAAGTGAAACTAGGAAAGGGAACTCTCCTCCGTCAAGATATTCCTACTGATTCCCCAACTCCCACAGCAGAACCTTCCGTAAATCCTAACCGAGAACCAGAAGCGTCCCCAACCACCAATGGAGGGGGTGCTATAGCTACCGTCAGTCCTCTACTCAAAGAAGAAGTTAGTGAATTAATACAACAAAAACAACTCATAACCGATGCTTTACCAGATGTTCTAGCTGAATACAAAGGAAGTACAGAAAAAGATTTAGAGGCTAGTATACTTCCCAGCGATGAGGATCTCAAACCAGCAAATATACTGGCTAGTTTAGTAATTGATAAAAATGGAAAATTTCAACAAGCGATAATCATCACGATTGAACCCGCCGCACTCCGCAGCCAAGCAAATATTTATGAACAAGCACTTAACCAGATATTTGCACAAGAAAGTTTTCTTGCTGCTTATAATCAAGACGGATCAAAACCAGATTTAAGCAATTTATATATTCGTCTCAAAATTAAATCCATAAATTCTCCATAACTACTTGCAATTTTATAAAAGCCATGTTATCTTAATTAAGTCAGAAGCACGCGGGTGTAGTTTAGTGGTAAAACTCCAGCCTTCCAAGCTGATCATGCGGGTTCGATTCCCGCCACCCGCTTCTTGAGAAAAAAATAGTTCGACTGCTCACCTTATGGAGAAATAGGAGGGAATTCTTAGCTGGGAACAGATAAGAAACACTCATTTGCTGAGTTTAGAGCTTCAGTCAAGAAAAAGATGTTTTTAAAAGATGCGTAGCACGAAAAAAAACAGTGTCATTATTTCAATCTCATGTTTTTAAACATGAGTTTTTTCCTGTTCCCTGTTGCCCGTTCCCTGTTCCCTCTGAATGAATTTTCAATATATAATTGTCATTTTTTCAATAATTTATAATAAGTAAAATGTCCGCAAGGGCGGACATTATCAGGGCTTCTGTCACTTTTATTGGCTACAATCATGTCTGAAACATGATGTTTTTATTGTTGATGATGAGAATAAAAAAATCAAGTCTTTCTCAGATATAAACTAGACATAATTAAGAGAGTTATATCTTAAAGGAGTCAGGAGAAAGGAAGAAAGAAGAAGGATATTATGTTTAATAGAAAAAACATCATTCCTGAGAATTATATCGGCGGGAAGTATAAACCCAAATATTATGATCTTGCTGGATTTGTCGAGTGTGGGAAGAACCAATAATAATGACAGTTCGCATATCCGCTAATGCTGGTTCTAATTCCTTTAGAGTCGTAACCTGGACTTCTTCTCCCTTTCTTCCTAAATTTCGTCCCAACACAACTGGGGTATCAGGTTTGCGGTGTTCCATTAAAATCTTTTTCGCGGCGGCTAGTTGCCAAGTGCGTTCTTTTGATACAGGATTATAGAAAGCAATGACAAAATCACTTTTAGCCGCAGCGGTAATTCGTTGAGCGATAATTTCCCAAGGTTTCAAAATGTCAGAGAGAGAAATCACACAAAAATCATGCCCCAAAGGCGCACCAATAGTGGCTGCTGCGGCTTGCATAGCCGAAATACCAGGGGCGACTTGAATATCAATGGTTTGCCATTCTGGTTTATGATATTGCTCTAGAACCTCAAACACTGCCGCCGCCATTGCGTAAATACCGGGGTCGCCAGAAGATACAACTGCTACATATTTTCCCGATGCAGCTAAATCTAGCGCCTGATATGCCCTTTCTGCTTCCACGCGGTTATCTGATTCATGAATTCGCTTACCATCTGCGAGATGTCCAATTAAATTAATATAAGTTTTATAACCGACTAAATCCGTCGCTGATGCCAAAATTTCCTTTACCTGGGGTGACATCCATTGAGATGCACCAGGACCCGTACCAATAATCGCTAATTTGCCCTGGGGTTGTCCAATGGTGTCGGGGTTGATAATTTGCGTGGAAATGGCAACAGCTATCTGGGAAAATGGGGATGATACAATTCGACTATCTGCACCTGTAGCCGCCAAAACCAATTCCGTTAATTCATTGGTGGGTAGGAAGCGGGTAGGAACTCCCAAAGTTGTCGCTATAGAGTGAAGTTGGGAATTGTTCGCCAGTTGTAGCGGTGCAAATATTCCTGACACTGCGGCAGGTGCTAAATTAGATTCTGCGAGGATTTGGTGAATTTGAGTGATTGTATCTGGTTCTGGCTTGGTGAGAGCGATCGCAATTTTCCCAGGATGATAAACTAAACAATTAGGATCAGAATTACCCAAATTTTCAGTAATTTGAATAATTAACTCACCATTTTCATCAATAGGTAAATTACTCTCACTCAACCAAGGTGCTATTCCTTGTAATTTAACTTTTCCCCCAGCTAATAAATCAGCAATAAATTTTTTCCCATGTTCTGGGTTAGCTAAATGATATCCAGCAGGAGGAGATAACAAAGCAGTGTGAAAGCGGATATCTCCCGTTGTGGTAATTGCTGGTTTGATATTCAGTCCTAACCCCACCTGACGCGCTAAATCATTTACACCACTTAAACCACCCAAAAGCGGAACAACAGCACTACCATCTTCAGCTACAGCTAAAACTGGCGGTTCTTGTCCCTTATCAGTTAACAACGGTGCAATTGTTCTAATTAGAATCCCAGCCGCACAAATACCAATTATCGGTGTACCAGCAGCGAATAATTCTCGTAAAGTTTCGCCAAAATTGGTAAAGCTAATATCAACATCATGAGTGCGATTAACCAAACCGTATAATTTCGCACCAGCTAAGACATTAGTAATTTTTCGCCCCACTGTAACGCTATTTTGACTCAAGACCACAACCGCAGGGCATACCCTAATATTCATAAAAATTTTTAATCTTGTAAATCCTTAAATTTTGGGCGTTGCTGAATATACTCTAAACGGCTTAATCGTTTGATTCTATAGGTAGGGGTTTAGCACTGCTGATATGTGTCAACTTAACGTAAAACAGGCGGTTAGAAACTGCGTCTACACAGGCAAAACCCACCTGCGTGGGTTTCAATCCTTGATTTTTCCTTAGTCCGCGCAGGCGGACTTTGTTTGTGTAGCCGTGAATTCCATTCGCCAGGGCTTAAGTTGACACCATTAAGCTTTTGCTTTACCCCTACACATCTAGCTTTTTTGTTATTTTGTAAAAATTCAAATCTCCGCCGTTTTTAGTATAACTTTAGATAACATCCTGGTTCAGTCAACGACAAAAACTTAGGAATGTGAATTAAGGGACTTCCAATTAAAAGAATACCCAAAAATTTCTTGTGGTGCGGGACGAAAAGCCCGCTAATCATCAAGGACGGGCAGGATGCCCATACCACAAAATTGGGTAATTTATTTTTTGGTATTCCCTAAATTAAATAAATTGCAAAAGTAGGGTGTGTTAGCGACAGCGTAACGCACCATTCCCAGTTTAAATCAGAATTGCAGATTATTAAATTTGCATTCCTAACTATCCATCAGCTTGATCAAAATTGCTTCTAGTCTTTCTAAAGCAGCATTGGTTGATTTTTGATTCTCTGCAAAATTGCTTTGGAGAGTAGCAAGGTTAGTATCTAATCTTCCTACCGTTTCATTTAGTCCTACTATCACATCGTTAAGGATGGCATTTCTCCCCAAAACACTGGTAGCAGTTCCCATAAAGTCATCAACCTTATATATCAGTTCCGTCAGGTTAACTGCTGTAGTTTCCTGTTGAACTGCCACGCGCTCTAATATCGCTTCTATCCGGTCTAATCTATCTACTGGTGGTGTATTCATATTGTTATTGTTGGGTTTCCTTGCGTCAACCCAACCTACTACTAATTTACTCAGAAAGCATTTTCAAGAACTCTTCTGGCAACATTGCCGGCACTAAGGAAGCTACAAAATCAGCTTTATTGCGGGTGACAATTATTTCTAAACCTGCGGACATTGCTGCTGCACTTGTTACCGCATCTTCAAAATCTTTAATTGGACTTTGCAATGCTTGGTGAATTACTTGATTTGTAACGCTGGCAATTTGAATATGTTGCAATAAGTTTTCTATTAATTTACGTGCTGATTCACTACCAATTTGACGGCGTAAAATATAGAAAATATTGGTAACAGCGTGTCCAGAAATAAAGCCTTGCACCTGTTTTTTCATAACTGTATTTAATGCTTGTGCTGAGGCAATAACAAACGGTTGACGCTGTGCTAAAATATCCAGCAAAACATCGCTGTCAAATAATACCTGTTTCAACTATATTTCTCCTCTAGGTAATTAATATAACTTTCCTCTGGATTTTCTGAATCTAAGCGAATTACACCTATGAGGCTTTGTGTCCAGGGGTCAAGTTCAGATAAAGTTTCTAGGGTAGGTTGAGGAGGAATAGAAGATAGTGTTTCTTGTTGAATTGATGCTAGTAAGGTTTGTACAAGAGTCCAGCGTTCTTTGATTGGTAATTCCAATACCTGTTCTTGCAATTCTTGTAATTTAATCATTACTTTGCGGTTAACTTGATTATTCGCCATTATATACTCAAAACGGCTAGAAGCCGGGCTTTTTTATCATACAAAGAACAAGTTCAAAGCCTCTCCCCGTTGCGGGGAGAGGTTTGGAGAGGGGTTTCATATTTGGTTAAACTATTAACCGTTTTCAGTATAACAGGTCAGAAGATACAGCACTTTGTGTTAATCTGTTCCTAGTAAAGAATAAGGAATAATTTGATTTAAAGTTTCTCCTAAATTTCTTTTTGCTGCCATTATTTCATAAGCATTTTGCAATCTTAAGAAATAACCATCTGAAAGTCTAAAATAGCGACAAAGGCGTAAATCTATATCTGCTGTCATTTTAAGTTTACCTGTAATAATTCCTTGAATAGTAGGATAAGTTAAACCTAAATTAACAGCTAAAGTATTTTCGCTGATGTCTAATTCTTCTAAAAATTCATATTTTAAAATTTCACCAGCATGGGGATTATGTAGTAAGTTGTTTTCCATGACATTTTCTCCTAATGGTAATCCATAATCCACTATTTCTACATTATAAGCATTTCCATTTTCCCAAAAGATCCCCGACTTCTTTTCAAGATTTTTCTATTCAACAAATAATTAATCTTAGAAGTCGGGGATCTGAAAAATGATGTTGGGTTTCCTTGCGTCAACCCAACCTACAAATATATAGTTAGTTAATTGCCACAAAAGACGGAATAAGTGATGATAAAAATTCTATTATTTCTTGTATTAATGAATGTTGTTGTAATATCTTAATTTCTTCATCATTGATATTGCTAAATATTTTCTCACTAATTGTTTGTTCTTTACCTAAAACTGTCTCTAAAAATTCTTTAGGTTTACTTTGCGCTAGTTGCCATTCTAAATCATTAAATTCACGTTGGGCGATTTTTTCAATTAATAGTTTATTTTGGAGAAATATAATTTCTATTTCGGGAATAGCTAAAGATACTTGACAAGGGGTTTTAGCCGCAGCACGACGTAATAAATAATTAACTAAATCCCTTTTTTCAAATACTTGAGATTCGTTATCTGTATTAGCATCTAAAATTAATATTACAGGAATATGTCTAGTAGCAATCAGGGAACTTGCTAATGATCTTACTTCATACTGACTGTCACCTACTACTATTTTCACATCTTGAATTAAGTTTTTAGGCAGTAATTTTTCTAGGATTTCTTGGTTTTTATTACCTTCTAATACTATATAAGATAAAGTCATGATAGAACCTCAGTTTTAATGTTGTAATTAGCTAGTCCTTGTTCAACACAAATACGATATTTTTTGATTAATGCTCTACGTATACACTCATTTTCTAAAGAATATTTAATTTCTTCTCCTCCCCACAATAGAATAGTTTGAGGTGCAACAAATCCGGCTAAGGTTTCCGATGCTTCTGTAAATCCACTACGACTAAATATACTCCCAATAGTTGCTGCTGGTCTGCGTAATAGTTGATTTCTTAACTTGGCTATAGGTTCAATTTAAACAGATTTTGCTGTGTCTTTACATTCTATTATACAAGATAAGCCATCTGCATAAACTACTCCGTCAATTTGTTCTATTTCTTCTCCATCTAAATACACGCTATAAGGCTAGGTTACTTCGGCGTTGTTGAGTTGAAATGCTCGTAAAACGAGATATTCTAACGCTTTACCGGCATCCCAACTTGGTGTATTACCTGATTCAATTTCCGACCATAATTTGATTAAATCATCCCAGTTATAGCTGGTAATTCTTGCTTTATATTCTGCATTTGTGGTCATAATTCTATCTGAAATTTCGTATGTTGTAACCTATTATCATTAATTCTAGGTTACGCTGTTATTGGTTATTATTGCGTTTTCTTGTGTCAACCCAACCTACCAAATTACAAAAACCTAATTACCAAGTAATTCTCTTCTCCGTTGCTCCTGTTCTTGCTGCTCAGTCGTTGCGCGTATTTTTCTATATTCTTCTACTGCTTTTGTAGATTCATTAACTAGTGAGTACCTCAATTTAATAGCTTCATCTTCATCCCCTAAAATAGAAATTACTTCTCTCCTTTGTGGTTTATCAAGTTTAAGAAACCATTCGATAAAAGCTTTTAAAATTGCCTCTTGTGAACCTGATACTTCGTCATGAGCTACAACACAAGAAGGGCAAACATAAGGTAAGTAGGATGATATTAAACCATTAGACCTATATTTTGTGCCTCCAGATATCCTCCTGCTATTGGAGCATACATCACTAGAGGTATCGTTAGCAATAATACATTCTAACAACTGCATCCCGGTGTAACCAGGAGAAGTAAAGATGCTTGCTAGTTGTCCAACAGCTACATAACCAGGATATCCAGGTAATATGTCTCCTGTTGAAGCGAGTTCAGGAAATTTATCCAAAATTAAGGAGCTATAATATCGGCAGTAGATACATTTTTCTAAATCATTTTTATCCCACTGATCAACATCCAATAGCATTTGTTCATAGTATTCTTTAGAAAACACATCTTGCTGACAACTTTTAGTCACCTCAGCCAGTCTCTTCATATTAACTTGAGCATCACTCCTGATTGGTCTTAAAAACAAAGCAATTAAACGTTTAACTGCGAATTTCATTATTGATTACCCTCTCTGATTACCTATTCTAATTCATCGGAATCATTAGGAATAGGATGTGTATTTTCGCAATGTTTAGTGTAGTCAACAATATTATCACAGCAATTCTCATTTTGAAAAAAATAAGATAAAATTCTCTTCTCTTAATTTAGGTAGAAATCCTGTATCAAATTATCATTTTTTGATAGATAATTATCATCCGACCATGGAGATAGACAGGGTTGTAAAAATCTTTAAAAATCTAGACATGAAAAATTGATTTCAACTCATCAATCTAGCTGAAATTCTACGCAAATTTGTATTTTTTTAATAAATAGCTTTCTCTTCCTCTTTGAATAAATTGATATTTTTTAACTAGAATTTGCCTTTTTGAATGGGACATATTCTCTGAAAATAAATGAGAAAAAATCCGACCAATGTTTAAACCAAATAAATTTGGCTCTACCGCTCCCTTTATGATATTTTCGGTAAAATATCCCTGAAACCCCTACCCTGATTGGATTTTAGGTTTTAATATTTTCAAAAATAGGCGATCGCTATTAATTTAGATAAAACCTATATACATCAATGGTTTTGGACATCTAAAAGGCATATTTAATCACAAGGGGAGCGGTAGAACCATAAATTTTAATAGGGTACGCTTTGTTTCTCTATCCGTGCTGCTTGTTATCTCAGTTGTGCTAATATGGCTGGCTGCTTCAACTTCCCTCTTTCGTCTCTCAGTTTCTAGCTTTTCCTATACTTCTTTGGCAACTGGTTATACTATTTACTCCTAATTATATCTAAGCTAGATTTTATTTAACGTGAGTTCGATGAACCTCACCCCAACCCCTCCGCGACACGAAAGGGGTATTTTAACCTCTTATTAGAATTTTAAAATCAGGTTTTTAAGCCTCTCCAATATTAAATGTTATTCCTCTCCTCTTAAGTAGGTGAACACAATAAAACCAAACTGTGTAAAGAAACGTAAAATTGCCCAAACCCTCTTCACTCTTGCCTCTTGCCTCTTGCCTCTTGCCTTTTGCCTTGCCATAACGACAATTTTCAACGCCAACCTACTTAGAAGGTGTTTGAAAAGTCATGATTGCTGTATCGAATATTTTACCCCTCCCTAACCCTCCACTTATAAAGGCTATCGTGTACACACAAGTTAAATTACCCCCCTTATAAAGGGGGGATTAAGGAAAAATTAGTTCCCTCCCCAAAGCATCGGGGAGGGTTAGGGTGGGGTAAGTAATTGGACAAAAATATTTACAGTCATTGCGAGCGAAGGGAAGCAATCACAACCCTGGCGATTGCTTCATTTCACTTCGTTCCATATGGCTAACGCCACGCAACGCTTACGCAATGACATTGTGTAATTAATTCTGTCTCACTACTTAATTTGAGGAATAATGGTGATTCGATAACTTGTGTGTACACCGTAGCCTTGTAAAGGGGAAAGGGGGTAACAATGTGATGAAAATTACGGGATACCACTTTTCAAACATCCTCTTAGGGACTTCCAAATAAAAAAATACTCAACCACCTAACGCAAAAATCTCTCAAACCCTTATTCCTCTGTGTCCTCTGCGCCTCTGTGGTTCGTTAATCAGGATAATTTATTTCTTGGAAGTCCCTTAGAAGAGGGTTAGGGAGAGGTTCACCAGAGGGGTTAAAAATTATTGGTCGAACCCACGTTTATTTAATTAAAAGCATAAGTGCTTATGCACAAAAGATAATTCTTCACCCCGACTTCTAACCCTAACGCAAAGACTTTTTTAACAAACTCTATTTAGTAATTTTACCCATATAACTACCCCAAAGTTGTGCCGCTTGGGCGCTGCTGCCGGAGGTAGGTGAATTATTATCATTTCCTAGCCAAATGCCGGTGACAAGTTGACGACTAGGAATAAAACCAATAAACCAGAGGTCAACATTATTATTTGTAGTTCCGGTTTTACCTGCTTCGCCTAAACCAATAGCTGCGCTACGACCTGTACCACTAGTAATTACTCCTCGCATCATAGTAGTCATTTGATTGGCAACTGCTGTTTTTAGCACTTGTTTAGAACCATTTGGATCTGTATCGAAGGAGTAAATCACCCGACAGGTTTCAAAATCTTTAAGATCCTTGCAATCACTACTGTCACGAATTTTACTAATAGCATGGGGGGGATTCCAGACTCCACGATTACCAATCGCCCCAAATGCGCCAGTCATTTCTAACACATTAACCACACTTTGACCTAATACCAAACCGGGTACTTCCTCAAGATTGGATTTAACACCCAACCGCTGCGCCATATCTACCACTTTATTCAAACCAATTTCCTTGGCTACCCGCAAAGCAATGGGGTTTTCCGACATTGCCAAACCAGTGGCTATGTCTAAACTACCACCAGCACCAGCCCGACAGGGTTTATAGGTAAAACCTTGCCAAGTTAAAGGACTGCAAGAATAACTTTTGTAGGTCGAAAACCCTTTTTCTATAGCCGCAGCGTAGGCAAAAATTTTAAAGGTAGAACCCGGTTGTCGTTGGGCTTGAACAGTGCGATTAAACTGGCTTTTTTTGTAATCAGTCCCGCCTACCATAGCTATAATACTCCCGGTTTTTGAGTCGAGAGTCACCATTCCCCCTTGAGAAAAGCCAAAATTCGAGCCGGCTTTGGTGACGGAATTTTTTAACTCTGCTTCGGCTTTGGCTTGGATAGTTGGATCAAGTTGGGTTTCGATGATATAGTTACCCTCTCTAGCTGCTGCTGGACCTAGCCTTGATGTGAGTTCTTGAAAGACGTAATCATAGAAATAGGGGGCAATGGTTTTGGCTTGCCTTTCGCAAACTTTGGGGCTAACTTGAACGGTAGAACGGCGAGCGCGGTTGGCTTCTTCTTGGGTAATTTTGCCCATTTCTAGCAGTCGTTTAATGACTCGATTGCGGTAGTCGGCTGCACCGAGTTTCCGCCGACCACTGCCACAAAAATCGAAGGCATTGGGGGCGGGTAAAATCCCTACTAAGGTGGCTGCTTCTGCTAGGGTTAATTCTTTGGCGGATTTGTTAAAATAATATTTGGCTGCATCTTCAAAGCCGGAGGTGTCTGCACCTAAAAATACGCGATTTAAGTAGGTTAGTAAAATATCGTCTTTGCTGTAAAAGGTTTCTAGTTTGAGGGAGACGACGGCTTCTTTAACTTTCCGTCCTAAAGAGTCTTGACTGCCTACATATTCCCGGAATAAACTTCGAGCTACTTGTTGGGTAACTGTACTTGCTCCCTGTTGAACGTCACCGCTACGACTGTTGATAAGTAAGGCTCGTAATACACCCAATGGGTCTACCCCAAAGTGCCAATAGTAACGACTATCTTCGGAGGCTACGACCGCAGCAGCTAAATATGGTCCAAAGTCTGATAATTGTTTCAGGTCTACGTGGGCGATATTGCGGGGTTCACGGAGTGGGGTTGAGCCATCACGGGCATAGACAACGACAGGGGCGCGAGTGGCTGTAGGTAGGGGTCTAACGGAAAATTTCAGCCATTCTGCACCTATGGCTAGGGCAATTAAAGCTGTGACACCACCGACTCCATAAGCTGTCCAGGTGGCAGCTTTGACATACCAAGCTGGTGGGTCTATGTATTGAATACTCACAGCATCAGCTAGATCCTGTGGGCCTAAGTTAATAACATCACCATGACGCAGTTCTAGGGTATTTATCCGCCTTTTGCCAAGATAAATACCGTTGGTGGAGTTTTCATCTTTGATTGTGAAAACGGGGGTGTTTTGGGTGGAGTCCCGCGATAATGAGAGGTGAACTGTGCTGACAAGTGGGTTACGGACGACGATATCAGAGGATTTTGAACTCCGTCCTAGTATATAGCGATCGCCTAATAAATCATATTCTTCTTCTTGGTTCCCGCCGGCATCATGGACCAATAGTTTTGGTACTTTCGCATTGGGTTTGAGCTTCATGGAAAAGTTGACTCTAGCATGAATGGTGCTGACCGCTTGAGTTACTTGACCAATTATAGTTTTTGGCTTTTGAGGAGGTTGGGGAAAACTCATAAACAATTGCAAGTTAAAAGTTAAAAATTAACGGGAAAGTAGGGGAATTTCCAAAAGAAGAATTAAATTTTTTAATTACTTGGTGTTTTTTTCCATGAGGCAATTAACAAGCAGACTATACCAATACTAATAAAAGAATCAGCCATATTAAACACGGCAAAATTAATTAACCGAAAATCAAGAAAGTCAATGACATACCCTAGTATAAATCTATCAATACCATTGCCCATTGCTCCCCCTAAAATCAAACCATAACCCATTTGCTCCCAAAAACTTAACAATGGTCCAGTTAATGCAATGGTTATCAATACTAAACTAACACCCAAAGATAGCCAGCGTAACCATTCTACTTTGCCACTTAATAAACTAAAGGCTGCACCTGTATTAGTCACATAGGTAAAATGAAATATCCCGCTTAACAGTGGTAGTGTTTGTCCTGGGTTAAAGGTCTTCACTACCCAGTATTTTGTCAGTTGGTCTAATAGAAATGCTATCAGAGCGGCAATCCAGAAGAAGCGATTTTTTATACGCATGATAAATTTGTCGGGTGTCAGTTGTTTTTTCGGCGTTGCTGAGTAAAAGTATGATTTTATTTCACGCAGAGACGCTCCAGGCGCAGAGAGTAAGAGTTTGAGAGATGGAATTTTCGACTTTCATACCCCAATTCACCAACGCCGTTTTTTCTTGCTACTGACCAATGACCAATGACCAATGACTAATAAAACATTATGTGTCGTAGCACATAAGCTACTATGGTAACGGCACAAACAACCACTAGTTGTCCTGGCAGTGCAAAGCAGGAGTATTTAAGAATAGCTTGAATCAGTGATAGATTGTCTGTTCCTCTCCAGGGTAAGATATAACTGATGATTAAATAAGCAATACCGCAGATGTGAACGGTGAATAAGCCACAAAGACAACTAAAAGCTAGAGTTTCTAGCCGAGGTCGAGCTTTAAAGGCTAAATATCCACAAATCCAAGCTCCGGGAATAAATCCCAGTAAATAGCCAAACTGAGATAGTTTAACATAACCGATACCGCCTCCTTCGGCAAATACAGGCAATAAGGTTAATCCCATGACTAAATAGGCAATTTGCGAGAGCGCACCAGCATTTCGACCTCCTAAACAGCCTACCAGTAGGACTGCACCAATTTGATAGCTGACACCTAGTGAAAGGGTTTGAATTCCGTGCTGACTCCAGTTCCAAGGTGAGGTAACACCATAAGCTTCCAGGAAAGTACCACCCATTGTGAGGAGCAAGCCTATCATAGACCATAGCAGTTGATTCGAGGCAGCAAACATTGATTAGGCGCAAGGGTTAATTAACAGTAGGTACAAGGTCAAGAAGTTTACGATTACACCGTCATTCTCGCAAAGGAGAAAAATGGAAATGATCATGCTTTTTGTCCTTTTTTTCAGGGCTGTCTTTCTCAAGGAGATACTTTTGAAGAAGCGATCGCTAATATAACAGAAATTGTAAAATTATACATTGAAATTCTCCTAAGTAGGGTTTGCTGAATAAGTTGCCTGTGAAGGCAGGGAAAAGGGAACAGGGAACAGGGAACAGGGAACAGGGAACAGGGAACAGGGAACAGAAAAATCAATTGTGTAATTAATTCTGTCCCATTACTTAGCAAGGCAAGAGGTAATAGGCAATAGGTAATAGGCAATAGGCAATAGGCAAGAGTAAAGACGTTTTCAGCGATTTTACGTTTCTTTACACAGTTTGGTTTTATTGTGTTCACCTACTTAGGGACTTCCAATTAAAAAAATACCCAAAAATTTCTTGTGGTGCGGGACGAAAAGCCCGCTAATCATCAAGGACGGGCAGGATGCCCATCCCACGAAATTGGGTAATTTATTTTTTGGTGTTCCCTTAATGGATAATCAACCTATCTTTAAGAGGATGTTTGACAAGTTTTTAGTGAATATAATGAAATCCCAGATGCACTGACCCGAACTGGAGGCTTGATCAACTCAAATAGGATTGCTCTACTTAAAATCAGTTTCATGAAAAATCATCGCCTGATAGTTGCAATATCTGTATTAACAGTAGTAATTAGTCTATCAGCTTGTGGAGAAACTAACTCAAAGAATCCAACTATAAGTGAGTCTCCTGGTAAAACGACAAATACAACTACTGCCAATTCTAGGAAACTAGATTTAGGAGGTAATATGGAATTAATAGGTGCGGGTGCTTCTTTTCCTGCCCCACTTTATCAAACTTGGTTTACAGAGTTAAACAAAAAATATCCCAATTTAAAAGTTAATTATCAGTCTGTGGGTAGTGGTGCGGGTGTTGAGCAGTTTACCCAAGGAACATTAGACTTTGGCGCTAGTGATGTAGCAATGAAGGATGATGAGATTAACAAAGTTCCGGCGGAAAAAGGTGTGCTACTATTACCTCTAACTGCTGGTAGTATTGTCCTAGCTTATAATTTGCCAGAAGTTCCTCAACTCCAGTTATCACGAGCAGTTTACACTGATATTTTGTTAGGTAAAATTAAATTTTGGGATGATCCGGCGATCGCTAAAATCAATTCTAATGTAAAATTACCAAAAGAGGAAATCAAAGTTATTTATCGCGCTGATGGTAGTGGAACTACGGGCGTTTTCACCAAACATCTTAGTACCATTAGTCCAGAATGGAAAACTCAGGTAGGTGAAGGTAAAAGTGTAAAATGGCCGATAGGAGTTGGTGCTAAAGGTAATGAAGGTGTCACCGCCCAAATTCAACAAACTCAAGGTTCTATTGGTTATGTAGAATATGGCTATGCTAAGGAAAGTAAGCTCAAATTTGCATCTTTAGAAAATAAATCCAACCAGTTTGTTTTAGCTTCTGAAGAATCAGCATCTAAAACTCTAGCATCAGTAACTTTACCAGAAAATCTTCGTGCTTTTATTGCCGATCCTGAAGGTGCAGAATCCTACCCAATAGTAACTTACACTTGGATTCTCGCCTATAAAAAATATGCTGATACCCGCAAAGCTAAAGCAATGGAAGCAACTATTGAGTATGCTTTAACTGATGGACAAAAGATAGCTAGTGAATTAGGATATGTACCTTTACCAGCCAATGTAATTGCTAAAGTCGCAGCAGCGGCTGATAAAATTAGTCCTGATTATCATATTTCTGTTGGTGCTAATTCTCAAAGTAGGAGGTAGGGGCGCAGGGCCTGCGCCCTCTGTCAGGAGTCAAGAGTCAGGAGTCAGGAAAATGACTACAAGTTTTCAAGAAGATCCATTAACCACGAAAAACCGTTCAGAAATAGATAGAAATCTAGATCGGAGTTTTATTTGCATCACTCGAATTTTTGCCCTAGCGATCGCTGGTATTCTATTATGGATTGCCTTGCAAATTACTACTAGTGCTTTACCAGCTATCCAAAAATTCGGGATTAATTTCTTTTTTACCAGCAGTTGGAACCCTGTTAATAATGAATATGGGGTACTGCCAGCAATTTACGGAACTCTCATCAGTTCTTTAATTGGACTGATTTTAGCCCTCCCTATTGGTGTAGGAACAGCAATTTTATTGAGTGAGAATTTCCTCCCCCCCCAGGTAAATTTAGTTCTGGTATTTTTAGTAGAACTCCTAGCGGCTATTCCCAGTGTTGTTTATGGAGTCTGGGGAATTTTTGTGTTAATCCCTGTGTTAAAAAATCTAGGCACATGGCTACATACTTATCTAGGCTGGTTGCCAATTTTTAGTTCTGCACCCACTGGACCAGGGATGTTACCAGCAGGAGTAATATTAGCAATTATGATTTTGCCAATTATCACGGCTATCTCTCGTGATGCCTTGATTTCTGTACCTTCAAGTTTGCGTCAAGCCGCTCTAGGAATAGGTGCAACCCGTTGGGAAACCATTTTTCAAGTTATTATCCCTGCTGCCTTTTCTGGCATCGTCAGCGCGGTAATGTTGGCGCTTGGGAGGGCAATGGGGGAAACAATGGCTGTGACAATGTTAATAGGTAATGCTAATAATATTAATATCTCTTTCTTAGCACCATCAAATACGATTTCTTCTTTATTGGCAAATCAATTTGCTGAAGCTAATGGGTTGCAAGTTGCTGCTTTAATGTATGCAGCTTTAGTTTTATTTATCTTAACAATGATCGTCAATATTCTGGCGGATTTTATTGTGGCAAGAGTACAGCGAATTTAGAATGCATAAGATCCCCGACTTCTAACATCAATTTATAGTTTCTGGACACAATAAATAAAAGAAGTCGGGGATCTGAGGATAAACGCAGATAATTTTGTGTTTTATGAAATTAGTAAAAGTTATATTGGTTAAATTATGAATTCTTTGTTTCCGCAAGGAGGCCTAACTCGTTCTCTTTCGTCTCCTCGAACATTGGTTAATATGGTCATGACTGGATTAGCTTTTGTCTGTGGAGTTTTGGCACTGATTCCTTTATTGGCAGTGCTTTATTATGTAGTAATCAGAGGGTTTAGTAGTTTAGATATCAATGTTTTTACACAGTTGCCCCCTCCTCCCTTTGGTAAAAATGGCGGTTTTGGAAATGCCATTTTGGGAACATTATTAATGGTAGGAATAGCTGCTATAATTAGTGTTCCTGTTGGTGTGTTGGCGGCAATTTATTTAAGTGAGTTTAGTTCTCGAAGAATTGCCAGATGGATACGTTTCGCTACTAATGTTCTCAGTGGAGTTCCCTCGATCATTGCTGGGGTATTTGCCTATGGAATTGTGGTTTTAACCTTGGTAAAGCTGAATTTAGGTTCTTACTCAGCCCTGGGTGGTGGAGTCGCCCTAGCAATTTTGATGTTACCGATTATTGTGCGAACTACAGACGAGGCGTTGCAATTAGTGTCTCAAGATTTACGGCAAGCATCTATTGGACTAGGAAGTACTAATTTGCAAACTGTGATCTTGGTGGTATTACCAACTGCATTACCTGCAATTGTCACTGGTTCTATTTTAGCGATCGCTCGTGCGGCTGGAGAAACTGCACCATTAATATTTACGGCTCTTTTTTCTTCTTTTTGGCCAGATAGTATCCTCAAACCAACTGCTTCTCTAGCAGTTTTAGTATACAACTTTGCCACTTCTCCCTATCAAACTTGGCAATCTTTAGCTTGGGCTGCGTCTTTAATTCTCGTATTCATGGTTTTAATTACTAGTATTATTGCTCGCTGGGTTACTAGAAAAAAAAATTAATTTAGCTATCACCAAAAAAAACTTTTTCATCAAGCCCGATTTTATGAATACTATCATTAGCACAATTAATGGAACTGAATCGGTTTTACGCACAGAAAACTTAAATATCTATTATGGCAATTTTTTGGCTTTACAAAATGTTTGGTTAGATATTCCTAAAAATCGAGTCACCGCTTTTATCGGTCCTTCCGGTTGTGGTAAAACTACCTTATTGCGATGTTATAATCGGCTAAATGATTTAATTGACTCATTTAGAGCCGAAGGTAAAGTTTATTTCTACGACAAAAATATCTATGCAGCGAATATTGATCCTGTAGAAGTGCGAAGACGCATTGGTATGGTATTTCAAAAACCCAACCCCTTCCCCAAGTCAATTTATGAAAATATTGCCTTTGGTGCGAGAATCAATGGCTACAGAGGTGATATGAATGAATTGGTGGAACGGAGTTTGCGACAAGCAGCTTTGTGGGATGAAGTCAAGGATAAATTGCGACAAAATGGTTTATCCTTATCCGGTGGACAACAACAGCGTTTATGTATTGCGCGGGCGATCGCTGTGCAACCAGAAGTTATCCTGATGGATGAACCATGTTCTGCCCTTGATCCTATCTCTACTGCACGGATAGAAGAACTAATTCACGAACTCAAAGAACAATATACCATCGTCATTGTCACCCACAATATGCACCAAGCATCACGAGTATCTGATAAAACCGCGTTTTTTAACGTTAAAGCTTCCGAAACAGGTGGACGTAGTGGCTACTTAGTAGAGTACAACTCAACTGAGATGATTTTCAGTGATCCTCAACAGGAAGACACCAAAGCTTACATTAACGGTAAATTTGGTTAATTCTTTTATCAAAAATTAACTTAAATTGAGCATCTATGTTAACCTTGTGGCTGTAATCCTTGATTTAAGGTGATTTAGAACTTATTAGATACTAACTTGCTGCCAAACATGATTTTAATAGCAGATTAATTGTGATGAATATAGCTAATTTCCCGTGGCTGACGACGATTATTTTATTTCCCATAGCCGCATCACTACTCCTTCCCATTATCCCAGATAAAGATGGAAAAACCGTGCGCTGGTATTCTCTCATTGTCGGGTTGATAGATTTTGTCCTCATTGTCTGCGCTTTTTATACTGGATACGATTTCTCTAATCCCGATTTGCAACTGGTGGAAAGTTATCCCTGGGTTCCGCAATTGGGCTTAAATTGGTCTTTAGGGGTTGATGGCTTGTCCATGCCCCTGGTTCTCTTAACAGGATTCATTACCACCCTGGCAATCTTAGCAGCTTGGCCTGTAACACTAAAGCCGAAATTGTTTTATTTCCTAATTTTGGCAATGTATGGCGGTCAAATTGCCGTTTTTGCCGTCCAGGATATGCTGTTATTTTTCCTGGTGTGGGAACTGGAACTTGTCCCCATATACTTCCTCCTGTCAATTTGGGGAGGGAAAAAGCGCCAGTATGCAGCGACTAAATTTATTTTGTACACCGCTGGTGGTTCGCTGTTTATTTTGCTGTCTTCCTTGACAATGGGGTTTTATGGCGATACTGTAACCTTCGATATGCGATCGCTCGCCTTAAAAGATTTTGGACTCAATTTACAACTTTTACTCTACGCTGGCTTCCTGATTGCCTACGCTGTCAAGCTGCCCATTATCCCCCTCCATACCTGGCTACCAGATGCTCACGGTGAGGCTACAGCCCCCGTGCATATGTTACTAGCAGGTATTTTGTTAAAAATGGGTGGTTATGCCTTAATTCGCATGAATGCCCAAATGCTACCCGATGCCCACGCTTACGTTGCACCAGTGTTAGTGGTTTTGGGGGTAGTAAATATCATCTACGCTGCCCTAACTTCCTTTGCCCAAAGGAATTTAAAACGGAAAATTGCCTACTCTTCAATTTCCCACATGGGCTTTGTTCTCATTGGGATTGCCTCTTTCACCGACTTGGGTTTAAGTGGCGCAGTTTTACAAATGGTTTCTCACGGCTTAATTGGGGCAAGTTTGTTCTTTTTAGTCGGTGCAACTTACGATCGCACACACACCCTCATGTTAGATGAAATGGGTGGTGTCGGTAAGAAAATGCAAAAGATTTTCGCCATGTTTACAACTTGTTCAATGGCTTCTTTAGCATTACCAGGAATGAGCGGTTTTGTCGCCGAATTAATGGTATTTGTCGGCTTTGCCACCAGTGATGCTTATAACTCGACATTTAAAGTCATTGTCATTTTCTTGATGGCTGTTGGTGTGATTTTAACGCCAATTTATCTCCTTTCAATGTTGCGCGAAATTTTCTACGGACAAGAAAATGAAGAGTTAGTTTCTCATCAGAATTTGATAGATGCTGAACCCCGTGAAGTCTTTATCATTGCTTGTTTGTTGATACCTATTATTGGTATTGGTTTTTATCCCAAATTGCTAACCCAAATGTACGACGCTACAACTGTACAATTAACAGCAAGATTGCGTGATTCTGTACCAACCTTAGCCGCAGCCAAAGCAGTACAAAATGTCTCTTTGAGTGCGCCGATAATTGGTAATTAATTTGTAATTACAACTGGGGTGGGTTTGATACCTAAACCCCCTGTGGTTGCCCCAAATACCGGGGTAGGCACGGGGGCGCTACCCCTACATCTAAATCTAAGTAGGTTAGCATTGAAAATCGTCGTTATGGCAAGGCAAAAGGCAAGAGTGAAGAGGGTTGAGGCGATTTTACTTTTGTTTACACAGATTTGTTTTATTGTGTTCACCTACTTAGGGACTTCCAATTAAAAAAATACCCAAAAATTTCTTGTGGTGCGGGCATCTTGCCCGCTAATCATCAAGGACGGGCAGGATGCCCATCCCACAAAATTGGGTAATTTATTTTTTGGTGTTCCCTTAAACCAATTAATTTTAATTCTCGCCAGAAATTGACCAAATTATTAATTCACCTTGTTCACCACCAGCGGCTAATAATTGTCCTTGGGGATGCCAAGATAGAGTAGAAACTCCGGCTTCAGTGTCAGTAAAAATCTGTGAAACTTCTTTGTTTTCATTCCACAAACATAGCCAACCGTCAGCACCAGCAGAAGCGAGAATAAAACTTTGAGGTGCAAAAGCGATCGCATTAATGATATCCAGATGATTAGTTAATACTTGCGCCTCCCAGCCTACAGATTCATCTACCGACCTCTCCCATGCTACTATGCCATCAACGCTAGAAACAGCCAAAATGGGCGCATCTGTGGGAGTTTTTATGTCTGACCAAGCTAGATGACGAATTTTCCCTGGAAAACCCCGCATCACCCAAGGATCAGGATGTTCCCATTGTAAAACAGTGAGAGTCCGGTCCATATTTCCAGATGCCAAATACTTACCATCATCAGACCAAGCCATTGCTGTACTGACGGTAGACAGAGGAAGAATAAATGGTTCATCATCCCAATCTTGAGTAGACCAGATTTTTATGCCTTTATATCCATTAATAGCCAAATATTTGCCATCTTTACGCCAATCAATTCCCAAAATAGAGGAATCATTAAAGTTAAGAGTTGTAACAACTTCTAATGTGTCTGCATCCCAAATTTGCACATAACGACCTAAACTAAAAGCTAATTGGTTATCGGTGTGACTCCATGCTAATTGGTCAACCCAAATCGGGGCATTTTCTAAAGTGCTAATTAATTTATTTCCGCACCAAATTTTCACTTTTCCATCTTGTCCACCAATAGCTAAATATTTACCGTCGTGGGAAAAAGCCAAACAATTTACCGCTTTATCTGTCGCTGTTTGTAAATTAGTTAATTCGCCATTTTCCCATAAAACAACTTCTCCAGCAGCCGAACTAGCTGCAAGTATTTCACCGTCAGCAGACCAAGCCAAAGCAGTCACATAATCTGCAAGTTTTGTAGAATAATGTTTTGTAAATTCTGGAGATTTATTAATTGTTAAGTTCATAGTTGTGATATTTTATTTTTACAGCAATTCGCCAAACCTGTAGGGGCGAGGAAACCCCGCCTCCATTAGACATCTGGTGAAAATTAAATATGCGTGACATGAAACCCCTGTAGAGACGTTCCATGGAACGTCTCTACAATCTTTACCGGAGATGTCTATTGTATTACTAACTCATACAAGCAAAAAAGTCTGCTTTTAATTTGGCTTCATCTAAATTTCTACCAATAAATACAAGTTCATTTTTGCGAGTTTCATTGACTTTCCAAGGTCTATCCGCTTTACCATCAAATATCATGTGTACACCTTGGAAAACAAAGCGATTATCTTCATTTTCAATATTTAAAATTCCTTTCATTCTGAAAATATCTAGACCTTGATTTCTGAGTAATTCTGTCATCCAGGCATTTAATTTTTCACCGTTAATTGTCCCTTCTGATACTATCGCTACAGAATAGACGCTTTCATCATGAACGTGAGCATCTTCTCCTAAGAAATTAGGATCAATTTCTAACGCATGATCTAAATCAAATGCTTGCACTCCTAATAAAGCTGACATGGCTAATTCAGAATTATGGGTGCGGTAGATTTTTGCCATTGCATTCATTGAGCGAATGCGAGTTTCTAATTCATCTAAGACTTCCGGTGTTACTAAATCAGTTTTATTCAACAAAATTACATCTGCAAAAGCAATTTGCTCTTGAGCCTCGTCCGCTTCCCAATGTTGCCAAATATGTTTAGAATCAACAACTGTGACTACTGCATCTAATGACAACTGACTTTGTAAATCTTCATCAACAAAAAACGTTTGAATTACAGGTGCAGGATCTGCTAAACCGGTGGTTTCAATGACTAAATGATCAAATTTATCTCGGCGTTTCATTAAATTGCCAATAATGCGAATTAAATCACCGCGAACTGTACAACAAATACAGCCATTATTCATTTCAAAGATTTCTTCATCTGCATCAATTACCAATTGATTATCAATACCTACCTCGCCAAATTCGTTAACAATAACGGCAACTTTTTTACCGTGTTCGTAGGTAAGAATATGATTTAATAATGTAGTTTTACCCGCGCCTAAATAGCCAGTCAAAACGGTTACTGGTACTGAATTGAATGTTTCTGAAATCATCATAGTCTATCCGTTTACTTATTTTAGGAACAGAGTATTAACGCAAGACGGAATGCAAAAGGCGTACAGGGTAAGTTTTACAGTTATCCGCCGTCTTGTAGTGTCCAAATAATAGCTTAGAAGTCACCAAGATTGAATGTCAAGAGAAAAATGTTTGGCTTTCGGTACTTATTATAAGTAATGAGACAGAATTAATTACACAATGTTATTGTGTAAGCGTTGCGTGGCGTTAGCCATATGGAACGAAGTGAAATGAAGCAATCGCCAGGGTTGTGATTGCTTCCCTTCGCTCGCAATGACTGTAAATATTTTTGTCCAATTACTTACTCAACATGGTTGGGACATGGACTTTTAAGAATTACGAAAAACCTAGATTTGTAGGGGTAAAGCATGAGCTTATTGGTGTCAACTTAACGTAAAACCCATAGCCCGCCTGGGAATGATAGCGTAGCGTGGCGTTAGCCATATTCCCAGTCTCATAGCAGAAGTCATCTGAAGATGACTAAAAATCCCCATAAATCTTTGACTATTAGCCCTGATAGCGTAGCGTAAGCCATAATTCATTTCTGGGCGGGTGTGGAAGCAATGTCAACTTAACGTAAAACCCATAGCCCGCCTGGGAATGAATTCCCAGTCTCATAGCAGAAGTCATCTGAAGATGACTAAAAATCCCGATAAATCTTTGACTATTAGCCCTTTTTCTAAAATCGCTAAATCATCTAATAAAATAATTTGATAATCTTGTCCAATCTTATTAGAAATTTCTGTTTGTTTAGGGGAATTAATAGCTAGTAAACCTCTCTTGATTTCAAAATAGGTATACAACTTCAGATAAGTTATTAAATTGTTCTTTGGTTAAGTTTTGCTGAACGATATGATATAAATGTTCAACCATTTCTCTTGGATTAAGTTCTTCTTTAAACAAGGGACGTTCTTCATAGAATTTAAGTAAAGTTTCATATACATATTTAGGATCTGAGTTACCAGCTTGTTCTTTTTCTCTATCTATAAACTCTACATGAATATAACTTAAACGAAAATCTTGTTCATATTGAGTGATTAAGGCATTGAAATAATTCGGTTCAGTTTTATCACCTTCCGTAGCTATTATGTATAGTTTCCATCTTCTATCTTTACCGCATTTACTAGCAATATAAATCGCGCTACGTTGATAGTCTGTATTTCTTTGTCTACCCATTTTATTTTTCCTCTCTCCATCCCAATGATTTTAAATTTTTAATAAAAGGTATTGCTCCAAATCTTCCATTAAGATATCCAGCAGCTAAATCTAGATTTTCAACGTCTGTATTAGCTAAAGAATAAAGTACAGATTGTCCATGTTTATCTTTTTCTACAAACCAAATTTCATCTTTTCTAAAAATATCCTTTATGTCTAGTAAAAAAACTTCATGGGTAGTAGCAATTAACTGACTATTGGAATTTGTATTTTCAGTTTTATTCAGAAAATAATCAAATAGTTTTTTGATCAGTAAAGAGTGCAGGCTTCTTTCAATCTCATCTACGACATAAACAACATTACCCCGTTTTAAATGCATTAGCATAGGGAATAAATCTATTAATCTTTGCGTCCCATCTGACTCTTCTAATATTTTAAATGGCACTTCATTATTTTCTTTATCTAATCTTACTGGCAACAAATTGAGGACCATTAATTTATCAGTTTCATCTTTTGCTTTAGAAATAAAACATTTTAATGCGGGTATATACACTGTATTTGCTTCACTTTCCTCATAAGGAAAATCTTCCCGGATCTTATCTTTTCTTTTAGAGGGTATTTCTTTATAATCATCTAAATCAATTGTATTAGTAGTAACTTTTTTAATTCCCAAATCTAATGATTCTAAAAACTTACCCAAAGAATTTTGAACTGATTGACTAAAAAAAGGTAGAAGAGGCTTGGAATCGGGAAAAATAATTGTTAAAACATCATTAAACCATTCATATATAGATTCTAGTTGTTTAACTTTCCGTTCTTGTGAGTTAGTTAAAAAAAGTAAATTTTCTCTTGTACTCGCTGCTTCATAACGGATTCTATTTTTTTCATCTTCAGAACTATTTAAAAAAACCTCATGATTAAAATTATGAAAATTAATATCTTCTCCTATTCTTTCATAAATAGGTATTTCCGTATTTACACCAATTTCAAACAACCATTCTTCATGAATTTTATGTTTATCAACTAGAAAACCATAAGCATACTGTTTATCCTGATTTCTAAACTCAAATTCAAACCTGGATGGTTTTGTATAACAGGTTTTATCTAATTTAAAATTATTAATATTTATATTTGTATTTTTTTCCACACCATCAACAATGAAATCTCTGGCAAATTTCATGGCTTTAATTAAATTAGATTTGCCAGAAGCATTAGCACCATAAATTATAGATGTTCTCAGTAATCTTATTGAATCATCAGAATCACCTTTAACTACATGATGACTATGGTTAGTATCATCGGCAGCAATCATATTAAAGTCTATTCTTTGGTTAAAGGATAAAAAATTTTCTACTGTGAATCTAATTAACATAATTATTGAAGTATCTAGTCAATTGCTTCTATCATACTTATAAAAGATTTGTAAAGTAAGATAATCTCATGAATTTTAATCCTTTATATACTTAGTATATCAACTAATTGGACTGCTAAATTCATCAAATTTATGAAATAATCAGTGTTTGAGACTCCATCTCTCATAGAAACCTATCATCTCTATTTTCTGTGAGTAATTGGCAGATTCAGTGTTGAAAGCTATTACAGGCATCACTACTTCCATATCACTATCTAAAATAAATAGACTACCTATGCGAAAAACCATACTACCATTATTGCTTGTATCTATATAAATTCGTATATTAAGATAATTTATGCAATAACCGCAATATTTATATCCGATTTTTGCATAATTACCAAAATTTAGTAACCTACTATACGAACTGTCATCAAAAATTACACTAACTTAACAACATCGCAACTGTTACACCACCAACCAGGAAACTACTATCAGTTATTTCCCCAAAGTGGCAAGTACAAAACCGATAAGAACACGGATACACAGTTAATTCAGTCCTGTTTCCCCAAAAAAAGCATAATGATAGAAACAGCAACTACCACAGACAAACTCAATAAATTCGAGAAATTCAAAGCCGAAAAAGACGGACTCGCAGTTAAAAACGAAATAGAAAATTTTGCCCAAATCGGTTGGGAAGCAATGGACGAAAACGACCTCAACCATCGCCTAAAATGGTTAGGTGTATTTTTCCGTCCAGTCACTCCCGGCAAATTCATGATGCGAATGCGTCTACCTAACGGCATTCTCAACAGCAATCAAATGTCTGCTTTCGCAGAAGTGGTACAGCGTTACGGTGAAAATGGCAGCGCCGATATTACCACCAGACAGAATATACAACTACGCGGGATCAATTTGGAAGATATTCCCGATATCTTTAATAAATTTCACAAAGTCGGATTGACTACTATCCAATCGGGGATGGATAACGTCCGTAATATTACAGGTGATCCTGTCGCGGGTTTGGATGCAGATGAGTTTTATGATACCAGAGAATTAGTCCAGCAAATCCAAGATATGCTGACTAATAATGGTGAAGGTAATCCAGAATTTAGCAATCTTCCCCGGAAATTTAATATTGCAATTACTGGAGGAAGAGATAATTCAGTTCACGCAGAAATTAATGATTTAGCCTTTATTCCCGCTTTTTGGGGAAATGAAGATCAAGTCCCAATCTTTGGTTTTAACGTCATTGTCGGTGGTTTATTTTCCGCGAAACGTTGTGAAGCAGCGATTCCTCTGAATGTTTGGGTATTGCCCGCCCAAGTTGTATTATTATCCAAAGTCATTGTCGAGATATTCCGAGATCATGGCTTACGCGCAAATAGACTAAAAGCCCGGCTAATGTGGCTACTTGATGAATGGGGGATAGAAAAATTCCGCGCCGAAGTAGAAAAACGTTTTGGTCAATCATTATTACCCGCAGTAGATAAAGATCAAATTGACTGGGAAAAACGGGATCATGTGGGCATATATAAACAAAAACAATCTGGATTTAACTACGCAGGTTTAAATATTCCCGTGGGAAGATTGTCTGCTGATGATATGTTTGAAATTGCCCGATTGTCTGAAGTTTATGGAAGTGGAGAAATCCGGTTTACCGTTGAACAAAATATCATTATCCCGAATATTCCTGATTCCGGTTTAACAGCATTTTTCACAGAATCAGTATTAGAGAAATTTTCAGTTAATCCTGGCTTATTAATGCGATCGCTAGTATCATGTACAGGCGCACAATTTTGTAACTTTGCCTTGATAGAAACCAAAAATCGTGCCTTAGCAATGATAAAATCATTGGAATCTGAACTAACTTTATCACGTCCTGTGCGAATTCATTGGACAGGATGCCCTAACTCCTGTGGACAGCCCCAAGTAGCAGATATTGGCTTAATGGGAACTAAAGTGCGTAAAAATGGACAAATGTTAGAAGGTGTGGATATTTATATGGGTGGAACAGTCGGGAAAGATGCACATTTAGGAACTTGTGTTAAAAAAAGTATTCCCTGCGAAGACTTACAACCCATATTAAGAGATTTACTTATTCATAAATTTGGTGCAAAACTTAAGTAACAGGCTTTGATTCCTCGTTAAATTAATTTAATCGCCAAAATCCAGAGATAACTGCAAACCCAAATTAAAATTAATCAAGAGTTTCCCATGAGCAATATTTCTCGCAGAAAATTTATTATTACCTCAAGTGTAGCAACCGTAACTTCTATCTTGGCGCACGGCTGTTCATCTAGTAACTCTGATTCAGTAAAAACAGATAGTGCTTCTTCCAATAGCAAACTAGCTAATAATTCCAAAGTTAGTAATGCCCCAAAAGTTGAAACAACCACAGCCAAATTAGGATTTATTGCTTTAACAGATTCCGCACCTTTAATTATTGCTAAAGAAAAAGGTTTTTTTACTAAATATGGTATGACTGATGTAGAAGTCAGCAAACAAAAATCCTGGCCAGTCACCCGCGATAACTTAAAAATTGGCTCATCTGGTGGTGGTATTGATGGCGCACATATTCTTACCCCTATGCCCTATCTGTTGACCATGAATGATAAAGTGCCAATGTATCTTTTGGCGCGGTTAAATATCAATGGTCAAGCGATTTCAGTTGCTGAAAAATTCAAAGATTTGAAAGTTGGTTTACAAAGTAAATTACTGAAAGAGTCTGTAAATAAAGCCAAAGCCGATAAAAAATCTATAAAAGTTGCTATGACTTTTCCCGGTGGTACTCATGATTTATGGATGCGCTATTGGTTAGCAGCAGGGGGTATTAATCCTGATCAAGATGTAATTTTGCAAGCAGTACCACCACCACAAATGGTAGCAAATATGAAAGTTGGAACTGTTGATGCTTTTTGTGTAGGAGAACCTTGGAATGCTCAATTGGTAAGTCAAAAATTAGGTTATACAGCTTTATCTACAGGTGAACTATGGAATAACCATCCAGAAAAAGCCTTTGCTATGCGTCAAGATTGGGTTGATAAAAATCCCAATGCTACACAAGCATTATTAATGGCAATTATGGAAGCACAACAATGGTGTGATCAGGCAGAAAACAAAGAAGAAATGTGTAAAATCTGCGCTGATAGGAAATACTTTAATGTCGCCGTAGCTGATATTTTAGAACGGGCTAAAGGTAATATTGATTATGGTGATGGACGCAAAGAGCAAAACTTTGCATATCGCATGAAATATTGGGAAGATAATGCTTCTTATCCCTATAAAAGTCATGATATTTGGTTCTTAACTGAAGAAATTCGTTGGGGTTATTTACCTAAAGATACAAAAGTGAAGGAAATTGTTGATCAGGTCAATAGAGAAGATATATGGAAACAAGCTGCTAAGGCTTTAGGTGTGGCTGCTGCGGAAATTCCAGCAAGTTCTTCTCGCGGTGTGGAAACATTTTTTGATGGGGTTAAATTTGACCCTGAAAAACCAGAGGAATATTTAAAGAGTTTGCAAATTAAGAAGGTGTAATTGTCGGTTGGGTTCAGCGAAAGTGTAACCCAACGAAATTTACTAGATTAATTAGATTTTTGAGGCTCACGCAGAGGCGCAAAGCCGCAGAGAAGAGAAGGAAAAGAGATTTTTAATATTTTACTTAGGAGAAATAAATGGCTGCTATTGTTGGAAGTCGTAGGGTTAGTAGTAAACAGCAGAAGGTAATTAATAAGTTTTTGATTAACAAGGTTATACCGCCGCTGTTTGGATTATTTATTTTTCTGATGTTGTGGGAACTACTTTGTTTAATTCCTAGTTTTCAATTACCTGGACCGATAGAAACAATTCGGGAAACTTGGGACCCTTTTGTTATCCATCCTTTTTTCGATAATGGTGACAGTGATAAGGGTTTAGGCTGGCAAATATTGACAAGTTTAGGACGGGTTGCTTTAGGTTTTTCTCTAGCAGCAGTTGTCGGGGTTATTTTAGGAATATTAATTGGTTCTAATACTTTTCTTTATAATGCTGTAGATCCGATTTTTCAGGTATTAAGAACTATCCCTCCCTTAGCTTGGTTACCAATTTCTTTAGCGGCTTTCCAACAAGCTAATCCTTCGGCAATTTTCGTGATTTTTATTACTTCGATTTGGCCGATTGTGATTAATACAACTGTGGGCGTGCAGAATATTCCTCAAGATTATGTAAATGTCGCTCGTGTTTTGCGTTTGCAGAAGAGCAGTTATTTCTTGAAGATTGTGTTTCCGGCAACTGTTCCTTATATTTTTACCGGGTTAAGAATTGGCATAGGTTTATCTTGGTTGGCAATTGTCGCGGCGGAAATGTTAGTTGGTGGTGTGGGTATTGGTTCGTTTATTTGGGATGCCTATAACACAACTACCGAAACTAATATGAGCGAGATTATTATCGCCTTGGTATATGTCGGTTTAGTGGGATTAGTTTTAGATAGAATGGTGGCTTTTGTTGCTAATAAAGTTGTCACAACAGAACAAAAATAATTCTTAGTTCGTCGTAATTTCTGAGATTGCCAATTATCCATTACCATTCATCATGAATACTTTTTTAGAAATTGACCATGTAGACCGAATATTTGACCTCCCCAATGGTGGCAAATATATTGCTTTAAAAAATATTGAATTAAAAATTTCTGAAGGTGAATTTGTTTCTTTAATTGGACATTCTGGTTGTGGTAAATCCACCTTACTAAATATTATTGCTGGCTTAGATCAAGCTAGTATTGGTGGTGTAACTTTGGCAGGTCGGGAAGTGAGAGAACCAGGTCCTGATAGAATGGTGGTTTTTCAAAATTACTCCTTACTTCCTTGGCTAACTGTAAGGGAAAACATCGCCTTGGCTGTAGATGAAGTCCATCAAAATCTACCTAAAGGAGAACGTCGGGGAATAATAGAAGAACATATTGATATGGTGGGTTTACGACGGGCAACTAATAAGCGTCCTAGTGAATTATCCGGGGGAATGAAACAGCGAGTTGCGATCGCTCGTGCTTTAGCTACCCGTCCCAAGTTATTATTGTTAGATGAACCTTTTGGTGCTTTGGATGCATTGACAAGGGGCAATTTACAAGAGCAATTAATGACAATATGTAATCAACACAGAATTACCTGTGTGATGGTGACCCATGATGTTGATGAGGCATTATTATTAAGCGATCGCATTGTGATGTTGACCAATGGACCAGAAGCACACATTGGCCAAATTATCGAAGTACCTATTCTCCGTCCCCGTCACCGTTTAGAAGTAGTTAACAATCCTTTTTACTATAACTTACGGAACGAAATAATTTACTTTCTCAATCAACAAAAAAAAGCAAAAAAACGCCAGAAACAACCTACTGCACCTGCTATTATTTCTAACAACAACTTAGAAAAAGTTCATTTGGAAATTGGCTATATTCCCCTGACTCAAGCTGCACCCTTAATAATTGCAAAAGAAAAAGGTTTCTTTGCCAAATATGGTTTAGAAGTCAACCTAAACAGCGAAACTAGCTGGAAAGACATAGGGAAAGGTGTAGTAACTGGTAGACTTGATGCCGCCCAGATGGTTGCAGGTATGCCCCTAGCCCTGACATTAGGTGCAGGAGGTAAAAATCCGGTGTCAATGGTAACAGCCATGACCCTTTCTCGCAACGGTAGCGCCATTACTTTCAGCCAAGAATTATTCAACAGTGGAGTAAAAAACTTAACAGACTTTCAAGCCATTATTAAGGCTGACTTAGACAAAACCCATACTTTGGGAATTGTCCATCCCGCATCCATGCAAAACCTATTATTGCGCTATTGGTTAGCAGCAAGTGGAATTAAACCTGATGTAGATGTTAGTTTGATGGTAATTCCACCACAAGAGATGGTAACTGCCCTCCAAGAAGCAAAAATTGATGGTTACTGTGTCGGTGAACCTTGGAACTCTCACGCAGTTGATCAGAATTTGGGTTTTATTATTGCTATCACCTCAGAACTTTGGCATGGACATCCAGACAAAGTATTAGGAGTAAGAGAAAATTGGGCGCTGGAAAATCCCCAAACACATCTAGCATTAGTCAAAGCCCTATTAGCAGCTTGTGAATATTGCGACGATATTCGCAACCGGGAAGAAGTTCTCAAATTAATTTCTCAACCTGACTATCTTGGTAGTAATTCCCTTCATCTTCCTCCAGGTTTAATAGACAATTACAAGCATGGTAATCACAACCAACCCCAAACTTCCCATCAGTTTTATTTCAACAAAGCCAACTATCCGGATCGTCATGAAATGCTATGGATTTTAACTCAATTAGCCCGTTGGGGTGTAGTAGCTTTCCCCAAAAACTGGGTAGAAGTCATTGACAGAGTTTGCCGTCCAGATATATTTGGTGCAGCCGCACGAGAAAGAGGCATTTTAGATATTGGTAGGGAAGAAACAATTCAATTATTTGATGGCAAAGTCTTTAATCCTTCTGAACCAATAGAATATCTAAAAAGTTTGGAAATTAAACGCCAGCTTCGAGTAGAAGAAGTATTTATCTAGTCATACCAATTCTGTATAAAGATGCGCCAAATTTAAAAAGGAACGAACCGCAGAGGCGCAGAGGACACAGAGAAGAAAAAGATAAGGTTACAAAATTAAGCGTAGCCTCATAAAGAAATGGTATCAGTTGTCAATTCTCAATTGTTATTACCAATTATCCATTCCCTATTACCAAAAATATCATGACAACAGTAAACTATAATAACAAAACTCAACAATTACAAACCCAGAAAAAAGAAGACTTCTTAGTAATTGATGGTGTCAACAAAATTTACCCCACTGATAAAGGATCATACACCGTCCTAGATGACATTAATCTCAAAGTTAGTGAAGGTGAATTTATTTGTTTAATTGGCCATTCCGGCTGTGGAAAATCAACACTGCTCAACATGGTTTCTGGATTTAATAAACCTACCAACGGGGTCGTGTGGTTACAAGGTCAACCCATAACCGAACCCGGTCCAGACCGAATGATGGTATTTCAAAATTATTGTTTACTACCTTGGTTAAATGTTTTTGATAATGTTTATTTAGGTGTTGATTCCGTATTTCCTCACAAAAGCAAATCGGAAAAACGGGCAATAGTCAGAGAACATTTAGCAATGGTAGGACTAATAGAAGCAGCCCAAAAGAAACCCAGTCAAATATCTGGAGGAATGAAACAAAGAGTAGCTATAGCCCGTGCCTTAGCCATCCGTCCCCAACTCCTGATTTTAGATGAACCATTCGGTGCTTTAGATGCCATCACCAAAGAAGAATTACAGGAAGAACTCCTGCAAATTTGGTCAGAACATCAAATCACAGTTTTGATGATCACCCATGATATTGATGAAGCACTTTTCCTCGCAGATAAATTAGTGATGATGACAAATGGACCAGCAGCAAATATTGGCGAAATATTAGAAATACCCTTTTCTCGTCCTCGTAACCGTCGCCGAATTATGGAAAATCCAGAATATTACAACCTACGAAACTATGCCTTAGACTTCCTCTATCGTCGCTGCGCTCATGTTGATGAGTAATTGGCATAATACGTAATTGGGAAAAGTCCCCAAAGAACCATTTGTATCTGATAAAGAAAATGAAGCCGAAATAATTAATCCTCAACCGATTTTAATAGCAGAAAAATAAATATCTCACGCAAAGGCGCAGAGACGCAAAGGCAAGAATACAAAAAACCAGAAATTAAAAATATTTCTCCTCTTATGAAATTATCTCTGAGTCCTCTGCGGTTCGTTTCTCATAAAAAATTTTGCACAATAGTGTGAAATCCCATAAATATCATGAATGAATTTACCAAAACACTTTGTCCTTATTGCGGGGTTGGTTGCGGTTTAGAAGTTTCTGCACCAGCCCAATATGGAAAAGCCACAAATCGAGATAGTGAAGGAATTCCTATTTGGCGAGTTAGGGGTGATAAATCTCATCCTTCTAGTCAAGGAATGGTATGTGTTAAAGGTGCAACTATTGCTGAATCTTTGGATAAAAGTAGATTGCATCATCCAATGGTACGCGATTCGTTAGATGCAGAATTTCGGCGTGTGAGTTGGAATGAAGCCTTTGATATTATTACCCAACGGATTCAAACATTGCGCTTGAATCAAGCCACAGATTCTATCTGTATGTATGGTTCTGGACAATTTCAAACTGAAGATTATTATATTGCTCAAAAGTTACTCAAAGGTTGTTTAGGAACTAATAATTTCGATGCTAATTCCCGGTTGTGTATGTCTAGTGCGGTATCTGGGTACATTCAAAGTTTTGGTGCTGATGGGCCTCCTTGCTGTTACGATGATTTAGAATTAACTGATTGTGCTTTTTTAATTGGTACAAATACGGCGGAATGTCATCCCATTATTTTTAATCGGTTAGCAAAATATCATAAAAAAAATCGCCATGTTAAAATGGTTGTGGTTGACCCTCGGCGTACCCCAACAGCCGAAGCAGCAGATTTACATTTAGCTATTCGTCCAGGTACAGATATTGATTTGTTAAATGGTATTGCCTATTTATTAATGAAATGGAATTATGTTGATCTAGCTTTTATTGATGATTGTACTAGCAATTTTCCGGCTTATGCTGAGGTAATTCGGCATTATTCGCCGGAGGTAGTGGCGAGTCGTTGTGGTATTAGTATTGAAGATTTAGAAACGGCTGCTAAATATTGGGGAAAATCTAAATCTGTACTTTCTTTATGGTCAATGGGTGTTAATCAATCTTCTGAAGGTACGGCTAAAGTTAGAACTATTATTAATTTACATTTAATGACGGGACAAATCGGTAAACCTGGTGCAGGTCCTTTTTCTTTGACTGGTCAACCTAATGCTATGGGTGGCAGAGAAGCGGGAGGTTTATCCCATTTGCTACCGGGTTATCGGTTGGTAAAAAATGCCCAACATCGGGCGGAAGTTGAGGATTTTTGGGGTTTAGAAAAAGGACAAATTTCCCCTGTTCCTGGTTTAACTGCTTGGGAAATGATCACTGGTTTGGAAACTGGAAATGTAGGTTTATTATGGATTGCTGCGACTAATCCGGCTGTGAGTATGCCAGATTTGGAAAGAACGAAAAAGGCGTTATTAAAATCTCCTTTTACTATTTATCAAGATGCTTATTACCCAACAGAAACATCAGCTTATGCTCATGTTTTATTACCGGGGGCGCAGTGGGGTGAAAAAACTGGGATTATGACTAATTCGGAAAGAAGGGTAACTCTATGTTCGGCTTTTCGGGAACCACCAAGAGAAGCAAAACCTGATTGGGAAATCTTCGCGGAAGTAGGAAAAAGATTAGGTTTTACTGATAAGTTTACTTTTAATAATTCTGCGGAAGTTTATGCTGAATTTGTTCAATTAACTCGTCAGCGTCCTTGTGATATGTCGGGTTTAAGTCATGGGTTTTTAGCCGCACAAGGTCCAACTCATTGGCCTTATCCACAAGGTAGTAATTCAGAAATTAAGCGTCTATATACTAATTTACGCTTTCACACAAATGATGGACGCGCCCAGTTTGGTGCATATTATTCAAGAGGACTTGCTGAACCACCTGATGATAATTATCCTTTTATATTAACTACTGGTAGATTGTATGGTCATTGGCATACACAAACACGCACCGGCAGAATTGAGAAAATTCGCAAACTGCACCCGCAACCATTTATCGAGATTCATCCCCGTGATGCTGCTGCTTTAGGTATTGTTGATAATCAGTGGTTAGAAGTGCGATCGCGTCGTGGTAAAACTAAGTTTCCTGCTAAAGTCACAAAAGCTATTTCTCCCGGTACTGTCTTTGTTCCTATGCACTGGGGTAAGCTATGGGCAGATGATGCAGAAGCTAATACTCTTACTCATTCAGAAGCCTGTCCTGTTTCCCTGCAACCAGAATTAAAAGCCTGTGCTGTGCAATTAGTACCAATCCCTGTAGAATCTACTGTTAAAAATTATCAATTTCAGTCTTCCCAATGGTAAGCTTTTAACTATATTCCCGAATTGGGAATTTACTACTTCATCTATTGTTAATTATAAATGGTTATGATTGTATTTTTAGATGCCTAAATTGTACAAGAATGATCATGATTAATCTTAAAATCTAAGTAATGGTTTATTACTTTTAAAAGCACTTTCTGGAACTGACAAGTTTGTGAAAGTAGAAAATATATTTATGATTTTTGATCCTTGAGATTTATCTACAGGATTTTTGTTTTATATTCGTAATTTCCAATTTAATTTTAATCAAGGAGTATCAAATGAGAAAATTCATTAAAAATTTTCTAGAACTTACCAGTGATAAAAGCTTTATTCACCTGATCGAAATTGTCGAGGTAATAGTTGCCAAATTACTATCTCTCTTTATGATAATAGTAATTTTTGCCACCCTTGGTGATTTAGCAATATTTATTTTTCAGGAAATACTTTCTCCAAAAGAAGGTAGTTTTAGCAAGACATTGTTTCAAATTTTCGGTTTATTTCTTAATGTTTTAATTGCTTTAGAAATACTAGAAAATATTACTGGCTACCTCAAAAAGCACGTTTTACAAGTTGAATTAGTTATTGTCACTTCTTTAATTGCTATTGCTAGAAAAATTATTATTCTTGATTTAAAAGTAACTGAAGGTATAGAAATTATTGGTTTGGGGATTGCGATTCTTGCCCTATCCATTAGTTATTGGATAATTCGGAGTAGTAACCAAAAATAAAATAACTTTGCAATAATAGGTAATTTATTCAATACCTTGTCCATTTTCTGTAGATCAAATTCTCAAGCTCCCAGATATGAAAGTGTTAGATTTTCAAGAACTAGAAATATACCTGACACCTTTTACCCCCTTTCCCTTTGTAAAGGGGGGTAACAATAAAAATCTAGTAGTCTGTCAACCCGAAAATGACGGATGTAGGGGGGGTAGGGGATGTAGGGGGGTAGGGGGGTAGGGGATGTAGGGGCCCTTAGTCCCCCCTTGTAAAGGGGGGAAACAATAAAAATCCAGTTCCCTCCCCTTTACAA
>NZ_VILC01000019.1:0-7609 GCF_009712065.1 Aphanizomenon sp. UHCC 0183
TCTTAAGTTAAATCTTAGAGGATCTGCGTGTCTTCAGACCGCAGAGTGTCAAGTTAATCAAACTCATCACAAAAATCACAGTTCAGACATTTTTCTCCCCAAGGAAACAGAAACAACATCTGAACTATGATTTATTTTTGAGATTTATTTGATTGCTTTGATTAGAAGCTGAAGGTAGTTCTTAAAGCACCAATCACTACATTATCATTGGTATTGTTATGATCTGGGGCTGTTAGCCAAATCACAGCAGGGGTAAGGGTGATATTGTCGCTGAGTTTGTATTGATAAAATCCCTCAATGTGATAGGAAGTATTTGGATCTTTTGCAACTCCAGCACCAGCAGCACTAGAACTTGTGACTTTTGGTTCCATACCAACTATGACACCGGCCAAATTACCTTTTTTACCCAAATCGGGGAATCCAAGAGTAACAGCATAGTTCCAAGTGTCAAACTCTCCCTTTGTACCTGTCAAAACTTGACTGTTGGTATAGCCAGCCCAACCACCGAGAACAAATTTCTGACTAATACCTAGAGATGCTTGGACACCGTAGGAATTGCTGGAAAATTTTTCATCGGGGGTAAGATTGGTCAATGTGGCGTTATTACTACCAGTGAGTAATGGTTGATTGTAGGAATTGATATAAGTTAAACCAAGAGAAATGCGATCGCTGGGCTTGACGGTTAACTGCGCTAAAGCACCATAATTCCCATCAAATAACCCGTTTCCAGGAGTGGGGTTATTAGCTGTACTACTTAAGTATCCTAAACTTAGGCCTATTTTATCGCCAAGCTGGTGGTTAACTGCTATGCCTTTATCACCCAGTTGTCCATAAATCGGGTTTCTGGTTCCAAAAGTAGACACAGCCCCAAAAGCACCATCACCATCAAACAGATTAACTGTACTGGTAACATCGTCTGCTGCACCAGCATTAGCAATTAGTTTGACCTGAGTATTTTTGCCCAGGGGAAAAGCATACCATAGTCCATCTATGGTAACATCATTAGTACCAGCAGTACCAGGAAGATTGGCAAAAAATAAGTTGCCTTCTTTGGTTTTAATATCAGGGTTGTTGATATTATTACTTTGGATTCTGGTAAAAAGTGTATCTTTTCCAGTGAAACTGCTTACCAATTCCAGCCGTGTTCTTGCGCCTAAAGTGGTATTTTTATCAGTTATGTTCCCACCATTGACTTGTTTATTTGATAATACATCACTAACAACTGCCACAACTTGCCCCTGTAGCTTAGTGGTGGTAGAAAATTGATTAGCTTCCAATTCAGCAGTTTTGGCTTCTACGGTATCTACACGCCCCCGGAGGGTGACTAATTCTCCTGAAAAGTCCTTTTGCAACTTTTGGATTGTTGCTAAATCTTGCTTTGATACTAAATCACTGGTAGCTGTAGCAATTAGTTCATTGACTCGATCTAAACAGGCATTTAAACCAGCCGCAAATTCGTATCGTGATAACGCCCGATTACCCCGAAAAGTAGCGTTGGGATAACCTGCAACACATCCATAGCGTTCTACCAATGATTGTAAAGCCTGAAATGCCCAATCATTAGGTTGAACATCGGATAACTGAGATACGGAGGTAACTTGAGATACTGCCTGTTCTTGGCTATTATTAACCTGTTGTTCTGAATTAGTTACTGGTACTGGTTCTGCCTTTGCAGCAGCATTCATACATAATATGCTACTCACAACTGTTGAACTAGCAATTAGATAAGTCCAAAATTTTTGCATTTTTCCTCACACCCGTGTTTAAAATTGATAATGCTACACTCGAATTAGTACAGCTATTAATACTGATTTTTAATATACTACAGTCATAAGTTAAGCTGATCACAATAAAAAGTTAAGAAATCCTTATCAACTGGAAATATCCTCAGTATACAGCAGTATTACCTGAAATTTCCAAATATTCTGTAATTCTTGATACAGTAGCATTTTTTGATGACTTATATGAGAATGGATCTCATTATAAGATATAATGCCAATGAAGTTTTATTGTCAACCTCAAACCATGAGAAGTTCTAGAGAAGTTAAAATAGATAGAAAAACCAGAAATTTTTTACCGCTGATTACCTTAATAATTTTGTCAGCAGTTTATGGATGTAACAATCCTAACAGTAGGGAGGTTGTAAAAACGGAACCAGCCCCAGTCCAAAAATCACCAAAAACTAAGGTAGTTACCACATTTTTACCAGTTTATTTGTTTACTAAAGCGGTAACTGGAGATGTAGCAGATGTAGAGATTTTAGTTAAGCCTGGTACAGAGATACACGAATATCAAGGGACACCGACTAATGTAAAAGCGATCGCTACAGCCAAGATACTAGTCAAAAATGGTTTAGGCTTAGAGGAGTTTTTAGCAGATACAATTAAAAATGCTGGAAATTCTCAATTAATGGAAATTGATGCGAGTAAAGGTATTCCAGCTATTAATAAAACTTCCCCCATAGATAAAACAGCAACGGGAGAACATGATCATGATCACGAACACCAATTAGGAAATCCTCATGTTTGGTTAGATCCAGTTTTAGCAAAACAGCAAATCATCAATATTCGAGATGGTTTAATTATCGCAGATCCGGTCAATAAAGCCAACTATCAGACCAATGCAGCGGCTTATGTTCAGAAATTAGATAACTTAAATAATGAATTTCAACAAACTCTTAAACAAACACCAAACTGCACCTTTATCACCTTTCATGATGCTTTTCCCTATCTTGCCAAACGTTATAATATTAGACAATTAGCAGTGGTAGAAATTCCTGAAAAGCAACTTTCTCCAGCAGATGTGCAAAAAGTGGTGAATACAGTCAAAAAATACAAAGTAAAAGCCCTATTTAGCGAACCAGGGTTAGATAACAAATTACTCACCAGCATTTCCCAGGATTTGGGGTTAACTGTGCGGACTTTGGATTCTTTAGAAACTGGTGATACCAATCCAGAGTATTATTTTAAGGCAATGAAAGCTAATTTGGAGAGTTTAGCCGCTGGATGCAAGTGACGTAGGGGTAAAGCAAGAGCTTCATTGGTGTCAACCTAACGTAAAACCCATAACCCAACTGGGAATGAATTCCCAGTCTTATAGCAGAAGTCATCTGAAGATGACTAAGAGGGTGTTTGAAAAGTTATGGTTGATGTATCAAATATTTTTTACCCCTCCCTAACCCTCCCCTTGTAAAGGGGAGGGAACTGGATTTTTATTGTTTCCCCCCTTTACAAGGGGGGACTAAGGGGGGTAGCAATGTGATGAAAATTACGGAATAACACTTTTCAAACATCCTCTAAAAGAACTAGAAAATTTTTGAACTTGTTTAGTTTACTTTAAGTAGGTGGGCGGAGGAAAATCAAAATATATTTCGTTTTTTGAAATGGCTAAAACCCAACGACAATAACCCATCGAGGTGAATTTACATATCGTTACACATTTTGGTTATTTCACGTCCACCTACTTAGTAAACTTTAGCTATTAGCCCGGAAATTCATTTTTAGGCGGGTCTGTCAGCCAAACAAATAAGCCATCCGTAGCTTAAGTTGACACCAATGAAGCTCTTGCTTTACCCCTATCAATACTACGACTCCTGAATCCTTCTTTTTTTCGGACTTCTGACTCTTGCTATAAGTAATTGGACAAAAATATTTACAGTCATTGCGAGCGAAGGGAAGCAATCACAACCCTTGCGATTGCTTCATTTCACTTCGTTCCATTTGCAATGACATTGTGTAACTAATTCTGTCTCACTACTTATCACTATAAATTATTGGCATCTCAAATCCTAACTTTCATGACTGACGAACAAGCAGAATTTACATTACCAATATTAAAAGTTTCTGGGTTAACAGTCTACCAAAGCAGCTATCTAGCTGTGCGAGATGTTTCCTTTGAATTGTTAGCAGGAACAGATACAGCCATAGTTGGTCCAAATGGGGCTGGGAAAAGTACCTTAATTAAAGCTATTTTAGATTTAATTCCCCGCAGTGCCGGAACAATTGAAGTTTTTGGTCGCCCAATTTCTAGACTAGGAAATTTGCGGAATCAGTTGGGATATATGCCACAAAACTTTATTTTTGATCGCAGTTTTCCCATTTCAGTTAGTGAATTGGTAGCTTTAGGAATAGGGAATAAAAAACATTCATTTTTCTCGAAATTTTGGCAACAAAACCGGGAAACATCAGCAGCAGTCACCGCAGCTTTACACCGGACTGATGCTTATCGCTTGCGAAATCAGGCTATTGGGACTCTTAGTGGTGGTCAACTCAAACGGGTATTATTAGCTTATTGTTTGGTAACACCACGAAAGTTGTTAGTATTGGATGAAGCTTTTGCAGGGGTAGATGTCCAAGGAACAACGGATTTTTATGCTTTATTAAATGAATTAAAACGAGAAGAGAATTGGACGGTGTTGCAAGTTTCTCACGATATTGATATGGTAAGCCGTCATTGCGATCGCGTCATCTGTCTCAATCAAACTCTTGTCTGTTCCGGTAAACCGGAAATAGCCCTTTCCCCAAAAAATCTTCTAGCTACTTATGGTCCTGGTTTTAGTCGCTATGAACATCATCATTAAAAATTTAGAATTTAGAATTTAGAATTTAGAATTTAGAACTCCCGGTTCGCCCATTTAAAATCGAGTTACAAAAAAGCTGAACGATTTAATCAGGGTTTTCGGCTTTGATAAAAATGTACTACCCTACAGACTTTATGCGATAGCGAAGCGCTGCTGCAAGCAGTTCGCATAAAAATAGAGTTTTAGCGCCGGATGTGGTAGTTCAAGCTAAATTTCGGGAAATCGCTAAAACCATTACGACACCTGGATTTCTTGTTTTTTTGGCAATTTCTCGAACTCCAAAAAAAATGAGCGAACCGGGAGTTAGAATTTAGAATTTAGAATCAAAAATGGATGAGGTCAGTAACCCAGCCCTAAAGGGACTGGGCTTGCAAGAGTAATCAAGCAAGCCGTACTGACCAGACCACCCTGAGTTTACTCTCATGGTAGCCGTTATTTGAGTCACGACACCCCGGAATGCGAAGCTAGTTCCCTGCTCTGTCATTTGCAATTAAACAGTTTTAAGGTCACTGAAACAGTGTTGCAAGTCTAAAAAGCTCTTATAACTGGTCGTTCGCGCCAGCGTGCCGGAGGCATCTAGCTAACATTACCCCAGAAATGGGAGTTGGTTTCCAGGTTCCAATCAAAAATCTGGTTTTAATTTTAATATCCACAGCGGTTAAAACCGCTCGTGTCGTTTCCCTCTCAGGTCTAAAGACGCGCTCGTTTCCCACTTACCGGGTATTCTTATGACCATTAACTATCATGACTTAGTAAATTTATTGCAATTTCCCTTTATGCAGCGTGCCATTATGGGTGCTGTGTTAATGGGCATTTTAGGTGGTTTATTGGGCAGTTTCGTTACCTTACGACAATTATCCTTTTTTAGTCATGCCGTTGGTCATGCAGCCTTGGTAGGTGTGGCATTAGGCGTGTTACTCAACACTAATCCTACTTGGATGTTACTCCCGTTTACCTTAATCTTTGGGGTTGTTGTTCTCTACCTAATTGATAAGACTGATTTGGCTAGTGATAGCGTTCTCAGTATAGTGCTATCTGGGGCATTAGCAATTGGTGTAATTCTCACCAGTTTTATTAAAGGATATCGCGGTAACTTAATGGGGGTACTATTTGGCGATATTTTGGCTATAGATAACACAGATTTAATTTTGACGCTATTGGTACTTGTTGGTAGTAGCGTTTTTTTATTATCAACTCTGCCGCAACAGATTTTATTAACTCTTAATCCTGATGTTGCTCAAGTGCAAGGCATACCTGTACAATTATATCGCTATGGATTCGTTGTTCTACTTTCCCTTGCCGTAGCTGTGGCGATTAAAGCCGTTGGTGTTTTATTGGTAAATGCGTTTTTGGTAATTCCGGCTGCTACAGCCAAACTTATGAGTCACCATTTCAGCCGCTTTCTGATTCTATCGGTGGTTGTCGGCTGTAGCAGTAGTATCGGGGGAATGATGGTTTCTGGGTTATTTAACCTAGCTTCTGGACCGAGTATTGTTTTTGTGCAGTTTCTGGTATTTGTGGCTGTGTTTAGCTGGGTGAAGTTGACAATGAAGGTGAGCTAAAAATTATTTTCAATAACCCCTTGACTAATCTTTTGTCTTGTGCTAATTTAATAAAAGTGGTGAAAAAAGCCCGCCGGGATAGCTCAGTTGGTAGAGCAGTGGACTGAAAATCCACGTGCCACGAGTTCAAGTCTCGTTCCTGGCATTGATTAAAATAGCTGAAAACCTTAGTAATCAAGGTATTTAGATAAATCCTACTGGAATAAGAGAACTCCACAAAAAAAATGATCCAATTTTGTGGGATGGGCATCCTTGCCCGTCCTTGATGATTAGCGGGCAATTCGTCCCGCACCACAAGAAATTTTGGGATATTTTTTTGATTGGAAGTCTCTAATAAACCTGTGCTGCATGAGTTGTCATTGCGAGTGAAAGGAAGCAATCTCTTGACAACCGATAAACCACCTAACGCAAAAATCTCTCAAACCCTTATTCCTCTGTGTCCTCTGCGCCTCCGTGGTTCGTTAATCAGGATAATTTATTTCTTGGAAGTCCCTCACTAAATTATTGGGTCTGACGCACCCTACAAGAGATAAAATCTACATTACATATTGAGTAGGGTGCGTCAGATAGAGGAAATCTGTTTTTTATCAAATTATTGGGTCTGACGCACCACACCCTACTCAATAAGTTATTCCCAAAGCCGAAAACGACGCAATTTCGTTCATTCATATCATGGTAAATTTGTACAGTGCGTAAGTAGGTGAACACAATAAAACCAAACTGTGTAAAGAAATGTAAAATCGCCCAAACCCTCTTCACTCTTGCCTCTTGCTTTTTGCCTTACCATAACGACAATTTTCAACGCTCACCTACTCGAAAATTGCCTTTAATTGGGACTGTGGGGGTTTTATTATTGGCAAAGCGGCGGGGTGTGTTGGCTAGTGTTAAGGATGTTTTAGATGAGATGCAAGCACAGGGAATGAGAATTTCAGACCGGCTGTATGTGCAGGTTTTGACCTTAGCACAGGAAAAGAAAGTTTGAGGATAGGTAAGGTAATTTATCTCGTGAGCAGTTGTTAGTGAGATTTCAATGGCGAACTGCTGACGCGATCGCTATGAGTAGTATTTTTAGAAAAGGCAAGTATAGATTAGTATGGCTGGTTTTAGCGATCGCCCTTGGTTTATCTACCATAATTCCTGTGAGGATAGCGATTGCTTTTCACGAAACTTCCTTACCCCAGGTAATTTTTGTGTTGAGGGGTGATTCTCAAAGAATGGAATTTGTCGCCCAGTTTTGGCGATCGCACAAAGATTTTCATTTTCTGGTAAAGATTTCTAAGTATAATGGGTGACGAGAACATTTTGGATCATTACAGTCAAAACGGCTTAATCATTTTTTGTGATTAAATTCCATAGCGAACTACTTGCAGCAGCGTTTCGCAATCGCTCATTTTCTTCAAGCTGGGTTTAAAATGGAGTGAATTTACACCCATGATTCCAAGGGAAAAGGCTGTACTTGATGAATACG